>VGTI01000007.1 GCA_016874735.1 Deltaproteobacteria bacterium | reverse complement strand
GACTAGTTTTTTGCCCTTTAAAGACCGTCTTAAGAATGAGTGCCGTCTAGTACCGGGTCGTCTGGGGCTCACCGACAGCGCCGATCCCAGGGCACTAAGTGTTGCATTACAGCTACTTAGCGAAGGTACGGTCGCCTCAGTCAGCCTCTACACGGCCAAGTCCGACACCCTTGAGCTGGCCCGAGATCATGGCATCGATCTGGAACGGGTATCCACAGGCCTGGTCTGGGCAGCACCGACGGGGACCCAACTCGGCAGCGCCGCGCGGCAGCAGCTGGCGGCGACCCACCTGGTTTCAGGCCAACTCGACGCCGTCCTGGGCGGCAATCAGGCTACCACCGCGGAAGTCATCCGCGCTGGAATCAAGACTGTCGGCCTGGCCACCGGGATCAAAACGGTAAGCGGCTCCTTCATCATGCACCGTCCAGCTGGCGCTTTGGGCGCCCTCAGCTCTGAGGCCACCTATCTTTTTGCCGACTGCGGCGTCGTCATCTCTCCAACCACCGAGCAGCTCATCGATATCGCCGCTGCATCGGTCCAGACGTGGCAAGAGCTCCAGCCGGATGTGCCTGCGCGCGTGGCTTTCCTGTCTTTCTCCACCAAGGGGTCAGCCCACCATGCGGCACAGGCCACCGTAGCAGCCGCGGCTCAGGGATTCCGCGCCGCTTATCCTAGTATCATTAGTGACGGTGAGCTGCAGTTTGACGCAGCCTTTGACGTCGCCATCGCCGCCCGTAAGGCCCCAGGCAGCCCGGTCGCAGGGCAAGCCAACTGCTTCATCTTCCCTGACCTCAATGCTGGCAATATCGGCTACAAGCTAGCCCAGCGGCTCGGTGGCTTCGAAGCCTATGGTCCGATCCTCCAAGGACTGAGACTGCCGATGAACGACCTCTCCCGCGGTGCAACCGTCGATGACATGCTAAACAGCGCCTATATAGCCCTAAGTCGCAGTAAGAGAACCGCACCCTAAGCCACGAATGACGATCCCGTATAATTTTCCTGACAAGCGCCGATGCAGCCGTTATGATGCTGCCAAACAATGTTTGATCGACCTGTTACGGGCTCTTTGTGATGAATCTTCTGATGATGAATCCACTCAACTATGTTCGTGCAGCCCTGACTTTCCGTGGCGGATTAGCTGCGGATGCCACTATTCCGCGCATCGAGACTAAAATACCGCCGCAAATTGTCTCCGAGCGCACACTGAACGCATTGTGCCGGCTGACACGTTACCCTAGCGCCGGGTATCTGCCCATCACGTTTCCGTTTATTTATGCCTTTCCAACGCACTTGGCAAATATGCTTGATCCCCGCTTTCCCTTCTCGCTGATGGGTACCGTGCACGTGCGTACGGAGATTCATCAAATCCGACCGATCAGCGCAGGCGCGGCGATCGCTGCCACTTGCTCGATCGAGGGGCATCGCGACACTGACAAGGGTGCTGAATTTGATCTTTGCACCGACATTTCCGTGGGCGATGAATGCGTCTGGCGCGGTAGGGCCACCATGCTGCGTCGCAGCTCACATCATCTAGACCATGGTCTGCCCACTCATGCGGCGCGACCGCCACTTGATGGTGTGGGTGCTCATAGCGAGCAGTGGCGCCTCGAGAGCGGCCTCTCCCGCAAATTTGCCCTGACAACCGGCGACATCAATCCCATACATTTGACTGCTCTCACCGCACGAGTCTTTGGTTTCAAGGGAGCCATCGTCCATGGATCGTGGGTAGAGATGAGGCTAGCCGGCACTGAGCCTGACTTGTGTCACGAGTCAAATATCGCCTTTGAATGTACATTTAAACAGCCGATCACATTGCCGGCGACTGTAGTCTACAGACGGTGGCCCAGTCTAAAAAGAGCCGGCCAAGTCGAACTTAGGCTCCTGAACCGAACTGCAGATAAACCGCACGCCATAGCCACCATTGGGCCAAAGGAGATCACTGCATGAGCGATCTACTACTTGAAGTCAGCCGCCGGCCTTTTGCCAGACGTCTGGTAAAGCAACTTAAATTACCGCTGCCGCTGCCAGAATCATTGGAACGCGCGACCGCACCGTGGTCAGAGCAAGAACTCAGTGGCCACCACAGCGCTATTGGGGGCACCAGGAACTCAAAGCTCATGAATTTTCTGAGCGAGCTGGTGGGTGGAGCTGGCGCTGAATTAGCCCCAAGCCTTATTAGTAGCCCTAAGCTAAACTCCATAGTTTTTGACATGAGTCAGGCTACGAGCATTGACGATCTCGGGTCGCTCTATGATTTTATGCGGCCCCGTCTAAGCCTGATTGCCAGCAACTGCCATATCGTCATCCTCGGGTGCGCCACAGATGCGACCACAACGCCCGAGGCTGCGGCAGTCTCAAGTGCGTTGACCGGTTTCGTCAAGAGCTTGGGCAAGGAGATTGGGCGCCGCGGTGCCACGGTGCAAGTCTTACAGATTGGCAAATGCGGCGATACGCCAGAGGCCCTGCGTGGGCCACTTATGTTCTTCCTGTCCAAGCGCAGTGCCTTCATCTCCGGTCAATGCCTCCGCGTAGGGGCTGCCGCCGGCGCTGAGGTGGCGCCCTTCACTCAGTCCTTGCTCGGCAAAGTTGCCCTCGTCACCGGCGCCGCTCAAGGTATTGGCGCTGCCATTGCGCGCCGCTTAGCCGAAGAGGGGGCCACCGTGATCGGTCACGACCGCCCAGCGGCACGCGACAATTTGCAGGCCCTCATGACAGAAATTAAGGGCTCTAGCCTGACGGTCGACCTCCTTGAGCCCGCCGCCGTGAGTACCATTGTTAACTATCTTCAAGCGCATCATTCTACGATCGATATCTTGGTCAATAATGCTGGCATCACGCGCGATAAAACCCTGGCACGCATGCCACGTGACTGGTGGGATGACGCCGTCCGGATCAACTTGCTAGCTCCTCTAAAGCTGAGCGAGGCGATTCTCGCCGCAAGATCCGACAACAATCAGATGCTCATGCCTAACGGTGGTCGTATTATTTCTATGGCATCCATCGGCGGAATTGCCGGTAATGCTGGTCAAACCAACTACGCCGCCGCCAAAGCGGGACTCATCGGCGGTGTTAAAGGACTAGCCAAAGTGGCCGCAAGCCGCGAAATTACCGTCAACGCGCTAGCTCCTGGATTCATCGAGACGCGGATGACAGCGGCCATGCCAACTGCCATCAGAGAGGTTGCGCGTCGCTTTAACGCTCTTAACCAAGGTGGCTTGCCGCTTGACGTTGCGGAGGCCGTGGTGTTTTTCAGTACCCCTGGAGCAAGTGGAATTTCTGGCGAAGTTTTGCGAGTGTGCGGCCAAAATTTGATTGGGGCCTAAGGCGTACTAAAACTTAGGAACCCCGTGACACTCAGCTTTCGCTATATTTTGCGTCTCTGGCTTCCGCTCACGGCGACATGGCTACTCATGGCCGTGTCGTATCAAATCGTGGCGACTATGGTCGCCACTTTACCGGACCCCAAGATAAACCTAGCTGCATTTGGCATTGCCTCAGCCATCGGTCTGATTGTCGAGGCTCCCATCGTCATGATGACCAATGCCACTTCCGCTCTTTGCCATGACCAGCAGCGCTACCGTCTTTTGTTTCGCAACAATTTGATCCTCAATTTACTTGTGACTGTGATCATGGCAGTCCTGTCCTATCCGCGTCTTTTCGATTGGTTGGCCGAAAGCATCATGGGTATCGAGACCACTGTCGCCTGGACAGCCCGTTCCGCTCTCGTATGGCTAGTGCCCTGGCCGGCAGCGATAGGCATGAGGCGTTTTTATCAAGGTATTGCGCTCAGCTCTGGCGCAGCGCGCCAAATCACCATAAGTGGCACTGCCAGGGTGCTAGCCACAGGAATTGCTTGCCTAGGCACTGCTAAGTCTGGATTTTTCAGCGGTGCTGAAGTCGGCTGTGCTGGTCTCACGGCTGGGGTTGTCGCCGAATGGTTGGCGGTTCGCTTTATGGCGCGGAAGCACATAAGGCAAGTGGCGCACCGCCAAAGCTCGGGCGAACCATTGAGTCAGAGAGCTTTTTGGAAGTTTTACTACCCACTCATTATCACCGCTTTTATTTCGTTAGGCACTGAGCCCATCGTGACCTTTTTCCTCGGTCGCTCCGTCGCAAGTGTGGACTCATTGGCCGTACTGCCCGTCATTGGCACGTTCATCTTCGTCTTTGCTTCATTTAGCCTTGCCTTACAGGATGCCACCGTTGCTCTCCTTGGAGCTGGTGCAGCGGCTCATGGAAAGGTCGGCAGATTCACCCTTGGCATAACGGCGGTCCTCGCATTCCTGATTGGGGCGCTAGCATACACACCGTTCGTGGATATTTGGTTGACCGCAGTTGCGGGGCTTACGACGGAGCTAGCAGCATTTGCACGCGTGCCGCTGCGTATTGCAGCACCGATTCCGGTCATATCCATGTTATTTTGCTATTTGGTCGCAGCAAATATTCACCGGCATCGAACCAAACGAGTCACATTAGCTAGTATCGCAGAAGGACTCACCATAGTAGCGACGGCGTGGCTGGGCCTCATCACGACAGAGCAACCAGGTGCCTTGATTATGACTACAGCGCTACTTCTCGGCCGCCTTGTGTCTACAGGGTATCTCGCTTGGCAATATCAAGCTGATACCAGAACGCAGGCTCATCTCGAGGTGCATCAGGTGGGTCAGCGGAGTTGCCGAGAGTGATGACCTGACGACTACTGATAGCCGTCTCTTTGATGATCGCCCTCATGCCATAAATACTCTCAAGCAAGCGACTACGCGAGCCATCGCCAATCGCCCGGCGTAGCCCTTGGGTCAAGCGATCTCGCAATTCTGGACGTGCCGGATTGACAAAAAAGTAGTCGGTACTAGGGTACTGCAAAAGCAAACTTGGTTCGACTACGATGCCGTACTGGGGGCGTCTGGCGACTTCCTTGACTACTTCAAATATGGCTAAAGGAATGTAATCGATGCGACCTCTTTCTAACATACGAAATAACGACTCGTAATCGTCGTTGGTTGTTACAGGTAAACTGTTTTCATTCAGAACATCAGCCACCTGCCAGTCATGCACCACTCCGGCTGTCAAGTTGCGGAGGTCATCTAATGACTTGACGCCGCTGAATTTAGCCTCCTGACCCTTTTTAATAACTAAAAGACGAACTCCATGCAGACCCATCAGCACTGGTATTTTTATCGGCTGATGTCTTTCTTCGAGGTCGGTTGAAGAAACGTTACCAACGATATCCAATTTATTGTTTCGCAACTCAGTGAACTTGCGCGAGTGAGACATAAAAGGCACCGCGTCAAAGTCACAAGGACCTCGCTCTGCATCGAGTTTACTAGTCGCAAGTTTCGCTAATTGATCATAGTAGGTGTACCGATAGTCGTCGGTCGGTATTCTCAATGCGCGAATCGTGCAATTTCCAAGACCAGTGAGGGCTGCAGCTACTGGCCTTGGCGGTTCGGAGCGCGTACCAGCATCCATTGTCGGCTCCACTTGGGGCTTACACGCCAATGCCCCAAGAAGTTGCGTGAAGATGAAGGTGCGAGAAAGGTGCATCATGATTCGTAACCGCTAGCTTCGTTAAAATTACGGGCTGCCTGGCTGTGTGCCACCTAGCCCCCCAAAGAGACCACCTAGGAGCGAACCAAAGCCGCCACCACCACCGAGTAAAGAGCCCAAGCCACCACCACCTGCACCACCAAGGAGAGAGCCTAGTCCGCCGAGGCCACCTGCTCCACCACCACCGAGGCCACCGAGGCCACCTGCTCCACCACCACCGAGGCCACCGAGCCCACCTGCACCTGAGCCTAAGCCACCACCGCCAAGTCCACCGCCAATTGTAGGAGGCACCTGGGCTGTGGTTGGTGGTAGGGTCGTCGTCGTGGGATTTGGTGCACCTGGATTACCTTTAGGCAGCGCATTCGTCTTGGGTGCCGCGACGTCCGGGTCACACTGGTCAGTATCCCAACTATCGTCGTCAGTGCTATTCAATGCGAGGCTGTACGTATCGCCATCAAGCCCGCAGGCATCGAGATCCGCATCGTCTTCGTCACCAGCTTCATCATCGTCACCGTCGATCAGTCGCGACGGCTTCGCTGCTTGCCTGGACCCCTTCGAAGACGCCGATTCGGTCGAACAGGCGAGAGTCACAGCACCACAAGCTATCAGAGCTAATAAATGGTGTTTTACTTGAACGATCATCCTGGACCCCTCTAGTTGTTTATCCTTCAAATCCTGAGGACACATCAGCAATGCGCTTCAGCGTCTCTTCATGAGGGTGTCGGATGATAGGTGCAGGAACTTGAGTGAAAAGTAAAAATCATTTGATTACCCCGCCTTTTCAACGATGTAACCAAATGATTTCCCCTGTCTAATGACGCTGCGAACGACTCTACTACTCGCCAGTTACCGAGACTCCGTCAACCAGCACGTAGGGACTGACAAATCCACCGCTGACGATTTCGACTTCTTTACTAACGGCTAAGACAGCATCAGCGATGGCAAAAAAGTTACCTGCAATCATAGTTTCCGTCACACTGCCGCGATCGTCGCCATGTTGGAAAAGGCGGCTACTTTTTGCCACACCGCTGAAGTCACCTTTTATGGGATCCGAGTTGCCGGAAAACCGGTCCACCACGAGAAGTTGATCGTGCTCCTTCAGGATAGTGGCAAGAGCTTTGTCACCCGCGCTCAGAGACAGTGCAAAAGGTCCACCTGCCGTCCCCGTAGTGCTCGCATGACAGCGCTTTGCACTATAACAATCGTGCAGGTGCCGCGTGAGTACACCCCTCTCTACAATACTTTGACTCCGGGTGGGCACCCCGTCGCTATCAAAGGCAGTCGCCCCGGAAAACCGAACGTCATGAGGCAGATCCGTCAGTGTGAATAGGGACGACGCCACCTTGCTGCCGACCGATTTATCCCACCGACTCTTGCCGTCCATGACCTGCCTACCACCAGCATGGTAGAGCATCATACCTAGTAAGAGCTCTTGAACTGCACGTGGACTGAGCAGCACCGCGCCACGATAACTTGGGCACCTGACTGGATTGAAGAGTCCAAGGACCCGTTTTACAAAGCGATCAGCATCGGTGAGACTGCGCTGCAAGATGGCATCAGCAGTAAAGGAAAAATTCCCGTCGTAGTCAAAGCCCGTGACTTCGTCACCCGACCGCCCCATACCCATAAATGACCAACTAGCCATCGTTTGACGCTCCGCCTGCGTCATACCCGTGGTGCTAGCGAGGGCATGAAACGAAACGTTTACGGCCATTTCGTAGCGCTCTAAGGCCAGCCTCGGATCAGCGCCTAGACGCCCTAGGGTCTCCTGCATATCAGCCGTCATCGCGGCGAGGTCGAGATGAGCGAGTTTGTCCTCAAACAGGAAGTCAAGAGCCTTGGCCTTTGGTGCCTCAGCCTTACTGGCAAACACTAAATCTGGGTCTGGAACCGAATACTTGGCCAGCGCCAGAGCACTCTCTACTGCGTGTTTAATGCTCTCCTCATTGGTGATATTGACTGAGGCTGAGCCCTTTTTTTGATCCTTGTGGACGACGATGCCAATACTGCGAGAGGCTAGACTGTTGGCCAGAGTAAACTCTTTGTTATCTACGACCAGGCGCTTCTCAAATGACGCGCCGGTGCTAATCTTTGCAGCATCCGCGCCTAACTTCTTGGCTGTAGATAAGCCAAATTCAGCTAGCCGCTCTAAACTGCTTGCTACCTGGGTCAAATCCAAATCATTGACTTCATGTTTAGCGCTCATTTCTGCTCCCCTCCGACCGTAATCTTGCAGCGTACGTAAGGACCGCCGGCATCAACTTTGGCAGCTTGACCCTTGCCGCAGTAACCGGTACCCAAATCCCAGAGGAACTCCTCACTCACCGCATCGACCGTTTTCAGCACATCAAAGGCGATACCCGAAAGGGTTGCCTCGCGAAGCAGCTCGGTCTTTTTGCCGCCTTTGATGCGGTAAACATAACCTGTGCCAAACATAAATTCGCCGTTGGCATCGGCCTGCCCTGAACCCGCACCTTCAACCAAGTAGCCATCGTCAATGCCAGCGATCATATCCGCTAGGCGGCTAGTGCCGGGCATGAGGTACGTATTGCGCATGCGGATTAGTGGCTCATCGTTAAATAACCAGGCCCGCGCATTGCCGGTCGGCGCCACACCAAATTCAGCTGCTGTCTCACGATTATGCAGGTATGACTTAAGCATGCCCTTTTCGATGATGACGGTGTTTTCCGTCTCCACGCCCTCGTCATCAAATGGCAGGTTGCCTACCGCATATCCGGCTATGGTTTCGCGGCCGCTATCAGCCATGGTGACCAGATCCGAAGCGACGCGCTGACCGATCTTACCTTGGGCAACAGATCCGGCCTTCACAAAGTCTGCCTCAACCGTGTGCCCGATCGCCTCGTGACAGAGGAGACCTACCACCGCAGGGGACAGGATCACCGTCTTCTGGCCACCCTCAGGGTACTTGGCACTGAGGAGATCGACCGCGGTTTTAGCCGTCGCATCGACTGCATCCATAAGGGATGGGTGCGCTAAAAGGCAATTCCAGCCGCCACTAACACCTGCGCCACGTTGTCCGGTGGCCCGCTCCCCATCTTTTTCGGCGATCGCCGTGAGCGACAGTTCTGGCTGCGCCAGCCTGAGGGAGCAAGCCGCACCGTCGGAAGTTACAATAGCCTTCTCTTCAATAATCTCATTGTAGCGACAACGTGCCGTATGCATCTTGTGCGAGGCTTGCGCCAATTTGCGCTCCAGACCAACTATCTGCCCCAACTTGTCAGCAAGCGGCATCGCTATCAGCTCATCATATCCAGGTCCAGTGAACGCGGCCGTGCTCAGGCGTCCACGCGCCAGGTGCAGCTCACCCTTAGCTCTAGCCTTAGCAAGGGCCATGGCGTTTTCCTGAGCCTGCTTCATGGCGCGCTTAATCGCCGCTTCGCTAATGTCAGCGGTAGCAGCAAAACCCCAGGCATTGCCAACCAGAGCGCGCACACCTACACCCTCAGTAATGGAGTGATTAGCGACGTCGACCCGGCCTTTTTGCGCCATAAAAGAGTTCGAGATTCGTTTATGATAGCGCAACTCAACAAAGCCACTTTGGCCTTTAACTAGTTGCTGCAGCAAGTCCTTCATAGCACCCTCCTCAAGCTAGCAGGTACGACCCTACCCCGAAAAGTTCGAGATACGATCATACCGCTGCTGTGAGTAAAGGCCTAGAAGTCTTAAGGCCGCAACCGAGTTGCAGCTAAATAATCTTAGCTGCCGGACTTGCCAGAGTCACTGCTGGGGTCTGGCCTATCGCCTTGCCGACCGCGTCGACAATGCCAGCTTCGATGCTCCCTACACGCCCCATTGGGCCAACACCCAGCTGCTGCGCTGCCTCTCCCGTAAAGGTAGGCGCCTGTCCCGGGCCTTCGGCGTACATGTTCCGGGCGTTATCGGCAATCAGCAGAGTCTGCTGCGGCACTTTGGCAAACGGGCTCGCATCACCCGAACCTTTGATTATAAAGGTGAGTGTCGAAACATGCTGGTTGTCGTTTACCCAGTCCTGGCTGCGGTTACTGCAGGTGCTTAGGTGCACGATGGCATCCTTCTCTGCAGCAAAAGCAGATTGCGCGATGTAATAAACACCGGCAAGTGCCTGAGCTGTTTCGGTCAGCATGTTGCCGGTCGCACCGTTGGGAGCTCTCATTGCATCGGTAGCATGGAAGTCAAAGGAGTTCATCCCAACGCTACCCAGATTTGCTAGCCCTGCCTGGAAGAGATTGGCGAACATCCGCATACCCGCAAGCCCCTCGATCCGACGCTGACCGTAGGTGCCAAAGGTGGCATCAGCCATCGTCGAGAACTGACGCAGGCTCGCCACTTGCGCCTTGAGTTTTTCGTAGGCGTCCAGCATCTGCCCACGCACCGCTTTTACGGTCGCAGACCCAGTGAGGTCGTCAAATATTTCGACCGGGTTGGAGGCTTTTTCGCGCGGCATATAATTGCCTGGAATCTCGATCGAGTTAACAAACTGAGCGACCCTTCGCCCCGGAATCTGCACCGCACCCGCGCCGTCAAATCCTGAGGTGCCGAGCACGACAGCACCGACGGGGCTATAGTTAGCGAATGCCTGTTGCACGACGTATTCTAAGTTACCCACACCTGGAATCACAGCGTTGCGATGCACGCCTTGACTACCGGGCATCCCGACACCAGCTAAGAGTGAGATCTTTGCGATCTTACCGGCGTCGAGCGCAGGCGCATTAGCCGCGTCAGGCGCGATCGCCGTGGTCCCGTTGATTTTGCCCGTTGTCAAAATATCGAAGGCCCACTTGTTAAGCCGGTCCAGAGGCGCAGGAGCTTTTGTTGCCATCGCTCCTGCAAGGTTCATGGGGTTTGCGCCAGCGCTCACACTGCCAGCGCCAAATTGGTTGTACTGGGCCCCGTAGTCCATCAGATAGAGCTCATTACGGATGTCATGCGAGGTCGCGTAAAACACGTGAAACACTGCCGGCTTATCGTTGCCCGCTGCCATCGCTTGGCTCAGTGTTAAAAGCGACGGACCGCCACGCAGGGCATCATTGATGACGTCAATGGCATTAAACGGTGTCATTCCCGCATGATTCAAACTGTCACGAACGAAGTTTCCGACGTGACCGATGCCCTGATGCTTTAGAAAACTGTAAGCACCGTAGCCGAGTCCACCTAGCATGGCGTTGCGCAGAAAGGCACGACGCTGCATGTTTAGTAGCTGCTGCTCCCCAGCGCGGCTATCGACTTGATTTTTGTTTTCATTCTTTTTCATAACCCGCCCCCAAATGCTCACAATTTAGAATTTGCAGCAAATGCCGCTGAACCTATCATCGTCGCGATCGCCTCGCGGGCCTCTTTGCTCCCCTTAGCACACTGCGTCTGCAAATGATTCACCGCCGCCGTTAATGCCGCTGGTTCAAACTGACCCAGACAGTTGCCAGCAAGGCGTGTTGCCGCTTCAACCGTCCCGCATAAAGTCATCGGTTCCGGTATCCCGTGCGTATAAACATCAGCCACTTCCGCCAAGGCCGATAGATAATCGGGATTTAGCGTGTTAGCTAACGTGGTCGTCCGCGCTGCCGATTCCGGATCCCACAGACGCGACTTGTTGGCTTCGATAATGTTAGTACCGATAAGCCCGCACTTATCACGCCCTAGAATGACTTTTTGATCATTCTTGAGTGGCGGTTTCTCGCTCGCCTGCTTACCGGGACAAAGCTCGGTGAACATGTCCGCTGTCACCGTGCCCAAGCCAGCACCCAGGCACTGATCTGCTACGCCTTTCAGCTGTAAGTAATTCTTCACCGTAAATGCTGCGCCCCCAAGGACCCCGACATCCCCATCTTTCTGCGCCGTCACTTCGTCACGCCGAAATGCTGAGGCACTACTCTGTTTTCCGACTTTCGAACCCAAACCTGATGTCCCCCCTCCCGCACATGCCACTAGGAGCAGCATGGGTAACACGATCAATGCTTTCTTTTTCACGACGAAACCTCCCCATACGACTAATTTTCACTAGCAGTCGCGCAGGCAAATGTCTGTGTGTTAAAGAATGCTTCGAACACAGGCAGTAACTTCCCCTCCCCTTTGGTATAAGCGCTGGCTACAGCAGCGACGATTTCTTGGTTAGTGGTTCCCATATTAAACAGCACGGACGGCAAGTACCGTGACAGTCCGTTGACCAGAATTTTCCCGTCACCAATTAGATGCTTGGTAAGATCTCCGACGTTACTGACGTCAGCTAGTTTTTTGCCAGAACGGTCGTTCAGACATTGGGGCTCGAGAGTATCGTTCTCACCATAGAGTTGCGACAACGTCGCGGCTGTCACCTGGGTGACTGCTGCATCAGCGTCCTGACCGTTCACTACACCCTCGGCAGACGCCATCTGCACTGCTGCGCGATAAGGGTTGGCCATATTGTTGGTGTTGAATGCAGTAGTGGCTGGGAACATTAACCCATACTGGTCAAATGGCCGGAACACATAAGACGCCAGGTGTAAGCCTTTGTAGAGGTGACAGCCTTGACAGATGGCTCCACTCTTAGGCACGGCGGTTGCCCCTCGCGGCGCTTTATTACTGTTGAGGTTCTTCGGATTTTCGGCCACCATGCGGCCGTCTTTGGTGGTAATGCAATCGGGTACGGGATCAGGCTTCACGCCTTTTGGACCATTGGTCTGCGCCATCAGAAGTTGGCCAGCGATCACACCGAAGATATTACCACCGCGCCGATAATTGTTATTAGTCTCGAGAAAACTCGACGATGCTGAATTTAGGAACGATACGGTACCGAAAAAGTTGCCGCGTTTCGGCGAAAGATCACACTCGGCCCAGGTGTTGGCGGCCGTATTGGTGCAGGCAACCCCTTTGCCCGGGCTGCGCGCACTATCGAAATTGTAAAGCTTCGCAGTGTTAGGAGTCACCTGCACTTTGGGCATCAAGAGGATGTCTTTGTAAGAGGTAGTCTCAATATACTTGAGAAGCGTCTGGTAAAATTCTTGCTTAAGATCCTGAACTGTTGCTGCGTTTATCTCAAACCCAGCCGCCGGATTTGCAGTCAGTGACCCGGCGTTGCTGACTTGCTCCGCGAAGAGTTTGAGCCCGTATTTATAAAATTCTTGTTTAAGCGCTGCATCCTGAATGAGAGCCGCTATTTGCGCCCGCCGCTCGTCGGTAATGGGCTGATCACGCTCAGTCGCAGGAAGGTATTGGTCTAACTCTTCGATTCGTGGTGGCCGTCCAAAGGCACGATTAAAGAATCTAAAGACAAAGTCACGCCCCTTAGTGACCTGACTACACTCGTAAGTCAAATTGATCGCAATGGTACTCCCAAACTGTGCGGCACCACCGTAAACTGCTTCGGCACCAGCGACAGCGGAGGGCAAATTGATACGCATCCATTCAAGAAACAGCCCAAGCTCCGCCCGTTTCTCGTCGGGAATAGACGGAGGCATCGGGGTCGGCTGCTGTCCAGCAGGAGTATCGTTGTAGCGGTTGACCATAGTTTGGTACATAACGCCGTTGGTATCCATTTTCATAATCGCAGTTGCCGACAAATCTTTGGCCTCGGGCATCTCCCAGGTGATCGCCATAGGTGCGCCAGGCGCATGGCATCCAGCACATTGCTCGGTTAGGAAAGCCATAGCCTCGTCTTCGGTCATCTCGCGTTGCGTCTTTTTGGTCCCGGGACCACCTGGTTGTTTTTTTGTGATCTTTGGCGCGCTCACTTTTGGCTTGGTATCTGAGCACGCCAGGGATCCGCTCAGTGAGCAAGCACAAAGAATTACGATCAGGTGTCTCAGTAGCGATCTCATTTGGCCACCTCGCCCTGAGCGGTTGTAGTAGCCGCGTCTGCCTGCGCCGCTGGTTTACTCGATGCGGCGACTACCAGCGTTGCGAGACTTCCGGACTCCATAAGTCCGATGATGGGGTCGCTGGGCTGTTTTTCCGTCTCGGATTTAAAATAGAGTGAAACGAACTCAAATTCACCTTGAGCGCTGTTAACGGAGAAGCTCTTCTCGCCCCAAGAAGCTCCATTGAATAACATGAGCTTTTTTGCGGTTGCGAGCCAAATGGCCTTGTCAGGCTCGGCTTCGTTCATCGGGCCTGCGCCGAGTATGGGTTCGTCGTCACCTATCTTGCGTGACAACTTGATACGTTGGCGGCCTAGTTTATCGCCTTGCCACGTGAAGACTAACAAGTGGGTTTTGGAACAGAGGTAAAGTTGCGTCTCAGAAGCGGCTAACGGCACAAGAGCGTTCACATCTGTCACCAGGTCCTTGATGTCCGCCTTGCTAATCGTTACCTGCGTGCCACCGAAGGCGTTTTTATTCCGGCCTACAGTCCCTGCCGCTGCGGCAAATTCCCACACGTATTTCTTGGATACCGTAAAAAGATAACTGTTGGGATCGCGCACCGGCATCAGTGGTTGTAGCTTAGTTACCGTTCCAGTTTCGGTATCGATCTCAAAGGCGAAGCCCTTCTTGGTCGATGCAACGACGCGCGTCGCGCTGTTACGCCCGACAGCAATGATAGAATCTCCCTCGTCCTTAGTCACCTGACCGGACAGGGGCGCACCTTGTTCTAAACTTAACGCTGCGAGTGAGGACGCTGACCGCGTAGGTTTGTATAGTGGCTTACTAGTCGAGCAACCGAGCACTAGGTCAGATGTCGTCGCCACAGCGAGGATCAGCAGTTTGTGAGTCGAGGTTGCCACTTACAGTCACTCCGTTAGGAACTGTGTTTCCCTCTACGTCATCAGCTATCGGTGACAGCCAGGGAAAACTTGAGCCAACCTCTAAAAAATATTTTAATTGCCGGAACTTTTTGCGTTTTTCTCAAACATGAGACGGCAAATCGCAGCTCCTCTAGTCGACCACACAGGTCGCCCCACCACCACCTAGACCTAACCGCACCACTCTTCTGGGGTCCGCTGCCTGCGGATCCCCCAGGGGCAATCGCTTCACTTCTCTAGATGGGGTACCTCTGTATCGGTTCGAGCTAATCAAAACTTGAGCTATTTTATAAAAAAACGTAAAACATCATTATTTACGGGCAGTTAAAACAACCAAATGGAACGCCAAAAAACTATCTACCATTCAGTTTCCCAGTCGATTTCCCTCAGTCATCGTCGCTCTGACGCCGTGCGCCCGGTTGACCCTGTGTGCCTGCACCGTTTGCCGTAGTGTCTGGTGCAGGCACGCGACAGGTGCTGCCATCTGGCCCACCGATACCAGCTTGCTGACCAAGCCCCTGCCCGTTATTGGAGCCGTTTGTGCAGAACGGAAAGTCTTCCCACTTAAGAACCGATCGCTGTTTGATAAAGGGCTTACTCCAGCTGGAATTGACGCTGGTATAAATGGAGTAACTGGATTTCTCTGCGGGAAGGCCGTTATGACCGCCTCCCATTGCCGCCACACCAATGATTTCTGGTCGACCGTCGTCCCTAATGCGAATGAGGGGACCACCGGAATCACCGGGAGCCGCGAGGCTTTGCTTGCCGGGTGGTGCGATAGAACTACGCGCCGTGCCGAGCCCGGTGAGCGAAATGACACCCTGCTGCTCGACACTGTCGAAGATCACGTTAGAACCACACCTTAAATTGCCGGCGGGCTCATCGGACGTTATGCTCTGAGATACTTTGCCGTATCCAGCAACCGTTACGGCGGTAAAACTTTGTGGAGGTACGGACGCTATGTCCATATATCCACGTGCAGTGCCACGCGGAAATGCAACGACTGAAATGTCAGCTGAGGAACCTACCGGCTGAGGCACAGGCTTCGGTGGGTTAGCAGCACTCCCCGGGGCTGTCGCATTACGTAAGACGATTCCACCAGCTCGATACCCTTTTGGATGTAGGGTATTCCAATCCTTCCCGTTCTCAGTACAGTGAGCTGCCGTCAGCATATAGTCAAACTGTGCGTCACCTCTGAAAAACGTGCCTGTACAGATCTTTTGTGATTTAGTTACGGGGTCGAAATAATCTAGCCGACTAACAGCCGACATGTCGGTCATCTTTTTACACTCTTCTTCACCCACACTATTGGTTGCCAGCCCAAGCCCAACTTGATTCCCATGTTTGATCGCAAGAGACATCGCCGCTAATGCAGCAATGTTGGCTTTGTTGAACCCAGTTTCTGCGAGTTCCAAGGTGTCGGCTGGTCTGTCTTCCTGTTTTGACTTTGATTTTGATGGGTCAATCTTAATCTTGGCGAATACCCCGGAGCGTTGTTTAAATGCGCCAGTCAATTTAGCAAATACTTCGCGCGTGATATGCTGACCGGGTGCCGTCGCAAGCTCAAATTTTTCTACCGCAAAATCCCCCCAACTTTTGTAACGGGTGGCGAGGCGGGTAAAAAATGGCGCCGCTGCCTGCAGTTGAGTGCGCACGCCACTGATGGTCTGCCCCCCAAATACAAAAGGTTCATCAGAGGATTGACTGAGTAGAGACTGGTAAAACTCCGGTACTGAAATACTCTTTAATTGATTCAATCGCGAGCGTGTGATCGGTTTAGTTAACTCAAGCTCAACAGCACTGCTGTTGTCGTCGCTAATCGATGCGAGTAAAGCAGAATTACTACTTGCGCCGCAGCCATAGATGATCTGAACGACAACCAGGACTGCTATCTTAGCCATAGCCATGGTATTCCTGCTGAAAAATAGTTAATGGTCGCCGGTCGCGGTGCGATTTTCATGCCAAAAATTTCTTCTCGTAAACCCACGACACATCTAGACACGCGACGCGCGAGCCGTATAAGTTTCAGACACGCTGTCCTAGATCTTTACGTTTTCATGATGCCGGTAGGGCACCGTAAAATGCTGCTCTACGGGCATGTTCCTCTAGTAGTGGTCTGAGCGGTACCCGCGCTGCTTGCGAGGCCTTTTCGTAGGCCACCTTTGCCTCGGCGTAAGCGCCCCTGGCCATTAATTTCTCGGCTAAAACACGGTACCATTCCTGTGCAAACGTTGCCGGCAGCGATGCATCCGGCGCCGTGCTACCCAGATATTGCTTTAATTGCTCGACGGCTATGTCGGCAGCTCGTGGACTACGGAGCTTCAAATACGTAAGAATCCACGGCTCACCCTCGCCAGCGGCGGGCAGGGTTTTGCGCCACCCCGCTAGGTACCGTCGCCACTCCAGCGGCGTCGTTACCTGGGGTGTTTGTTCTATCTTCAAACGCGCATGGATCTCGCGGGTCAGGCTATCGCCCAAGAACTTGCGCTGACTCTCTCCCTGAAGGCTCTTTAGTAGCAGGATCGTTCCTGCCCTATCACCCAGGATAGCAGCAAGGTCGGCCTCGAGAATGCCGAGTTCAATATCTTCGATGGCCTCGGCTGGTTGCTTGCGTGAAGCTGCGATACTGTCGCGCAGATCCTTGATAGCGCCAAGTTTTGGTACGCGTTCTGTTGCAAGATGCATAGCCTCATTGCGCCAAGCTCTGACGCGTGGTTCTCGATCCTGCGGATTTAGTTGTGTAAGCCAGGCCTCATAGGCGACATCAGGATCCCAACCCAGCGGCTGCCGCATGCGCACGTAGACGCTTTGGTCACGGGGACGAAGTAAATCTGCCTTACTGTGGGGACACAGAGAATTGAGAATCCCGGGGCTTCGATAAAGAGCCTCGCTATACATAGCATAGGTAGCCTTATCGAAGTTGGCTTGAATCTGCTTTTTCCAAGACTCAATCAAATCAACCTTAGCTGTTCCCAGGGCCTTATCAAAGTCATCACCGCCGTAGAGAGACTTCACTACTTCAATGCCCCGCGTCTTACTGATAAAGTCAATCAGAGATCCAGCCACGGTGTAGGCTCGATCACCGCTCAGAGTCCAAAAATACGGCGAAAATAATGCCTCGACCGATGGCAGCCGCCCAGATGCTAGCAAGGCTGCAGCGCCATCATCAAGACTCACCTGGCGCTGTGATGGCGCAAGGGCCACAGCTAAACCCTCAGTCAGAGCCATATTAGGGTGAAAACCAAGGCCGCGGAACGCGATGCGCGAGGTGACAGCATGCACCAACTCGTGACGCAGGGTTGGATGTGGCCACCTATCACTTGTGATGTGAATTGCCGGCATCCTCACGTCGGTTACGTCGGTTGCACCACCGCCAAATAATAGTTTTTTAGTGTCGTCATCTGCATACACATAGATCTGGATCTCGGGAACTTCTGCGGGTTGAAGTCCCAGCGTTTTCGTCAGTTCGCTTAGATGAAACTCAGCATCACGTGCCAATCGTTTGGCTGCACTGGCTTGGTCACGCGCCTGGTCGCCCTCACCTTTTTGGTAGTGCAACACATACCCAGGTCCGGAGATAGTCTCAGATAGAACTCGCTCGAGTCCATCCTTGGTATTTTGCGTGCTAGGGTACGTTGATGCCTGATAACCAACGAGAAGCAAACTTGCGAGCGTCAGTGCTTGGCATATTAAATTGACGAGGCGTCGTTTCATCAGGGCCAGTTCAAGGAGGAGGATCGCTGCGATCAGGAACGCCACCTGCTTCAGCACCATACCTGCATCGACAGCAATAAAAGAGTCGTACACTGGTCCGTGCCAAAAACCAGTGAGCAATTGCTGCAGTCTTTTCGGCGGGCCATACCAGAGGGTAGCACCGGCCTGCACGACGAGAAGAAGATAACCAAGGATCCAGGCCCCCAACACTGCCAAGCGACGGAATCCTCGACTTCTCAGCGTCAGAATGCCGTACATCAATGCGTGAGCGAGCACCCATGCTGGGTACCACAAAAAAGTCAGCCAAAAGGCTAGGCCCGAGCTACTGCAGAGACAGCGGTTCCACCAATAAAGTACGGCAACGAATGCAGTACCAATTAGGGGACTGAGAACCAAAGTCCAGAAGAAATCAAACGTCACCGCGGGTGCATAGCGCCCGTCTTCATAGGGCAGAAACCGTAACGGCATCATTAAGCCCAAGAGCGGCAACAAGATCAGCGCCAGGTAACTACTGATCAGGACGTACTCGTACTCGAAATTGCGGGCTACGGGCAATACAAGCGGCAGCGCCGCCTGCAGGAAATAGGCAGTAATCAGTGCGAGGTAGCGCCCCAAGAAGTAACCTCACTCAAACGACTGGAAGAAGCTCCACTGGCGGGAGCCCGTATGGCACAGCGCCAAGACATCGTGGCGTGCCTCTTTCAAAGCGTCTGCCAGAACAGCCGCATCGCGGGTAAAGCTATGCGTCATGAGGCCACGGTAAAGACGCGCTAAATGCAATTCTACCGCATGGAGCAACGTCGTCACGCGGCGCGTGAACGAGCACTCACCAGGCGCGCAAAGCTGCCCATTGGCGTCCTCGAGAGCCACGTAATCGGAAAATGCGTCGACCAGATGGTCGTCACCGAAAATCTTGCTCACGCGCTCAATCTGACCAAGTTTGGTCGTGATCTGCTCGGCCGTCTCACCTTTGTAGACGCTGACACGGTAGTAAGCTACCTGACAACGCACCTCGTCAATCCGCTCATGTGTGAGCTCGATTAACTCTAGAAGAATATCAGTGGCACGGTACTGCAGCATACCTACGGGCTCCCTAGCAATTGGGTGCTGGCATGAAGAATCGGACTGATGTGCGAGTCGGTACTTACTAGTTTATCAGGAATGGTATGCCACGTGTCAAATCCTTGGCCCATAAGGGTTCTAGGGATTTCCACTCAGCCCGGGTAAATCCTCAATCCTTCTTTGCGATTGCGTCATTTTTGCCGACGGAAGTGTCGCCAAAATAGTGGCAGAGCGTCGGTCACCAAACGAGGTTTAGTTGCGCTTCTGCATTCGCAATCATCAATTTTACAGGCGTCTTGACGACCATTTGGTCGGAATTTGCATTGATCGAAGGAGTGTCAAATATGACAAGAAATTCGCCGCTCCATTCCGTCAGGTGCGAGAAGAATGGGCGCCATCTCTCCTTGTCACGAATCCGCTTGATGACGACAGGTTTGACAGGTCCTTGCTCCGTCTCCATCATGACTGACCACAGGTGGGTATCAGCAAGATCATTGCGATCAAACCAAATCCCTGGCACCTCGACGCTGACAAAGAACGCAGCCCGATCTTTGGCCTCGTCAAACTGTACCTCGCCACGTTTAAACACCCGGTTGAGGCGGTCAGCAAAAGCCGCCCTGAACTCAGGGGAAAGATAGGTGGCGTGGACGATCGCTACGGTTTCAAAATCTTTATAAATCGTACGCTCACGCGTCGATTTTTTCAGAGCATCCTGGTACACCGCGTCGTCCTTGACTGACGGGGTGATGGTCACATCTGATTCAACCGAAGACAGGCAAGCTGGCAGCGTCAAGAGACTTACCACCAACGTTAAAGCCCTTACCAAGCGCGGCCTCACCAGAACCATGACTTACTCCAAGCTTTGGCGACGACGCTCGTAGAGTTAGGTCGTCACACGATTACGTCCGGTCTGTTTTGATGTGTACAGTTTCTTGTCAGCGATTTCGAGGAATTCTTTGGTCGTAGCGACCGGTGGCCTGAGCTGGGCCACACCGATGGAGATAGTTTGCCGATGATTGACGCGTTGCTGTGCACCATCTTTTTCAAATTCGACCATAAACTCAAAAGTCTCATGCTTGTGCCTAATTCTCTCGGCTAGCTCCGTAGCAGTGCGTGCATCAGTGTTAGGGAGTATGATAACAAACTCCTCGCCACCAAAACGTCCGAGTATATCGTCCTTACGCACTGCCGTACGCACTAATGCTGCACTTTCACGCAGAATATAGTCACCAGCATTGTGGCCGTAGTTATCATTAACCGGTTTAAAGTGATCGAGATCGTAATAAATGATCGAAAGATCGCGGCCGTACGTCCGGCTGAACTTGATCTCAGCCTCGAGTGCATCCAGCAGATATTGTTTATTGAAGATCTGCGTCCCAGCATCGATGGTCGCCATGCGGTAGATTTTGTCGTGCATCACGCTGTCAACATTGTCATGAGCAAAGAACTTTAGGAGCACGGTCCCGAGCCGAATGATGTCGCCGTCCTTAAGCTGGCTCTGACCGTCGGTGCGCACGTCATTAACGAAGGTACCGTTGGAGCTACCCATATCTTCGACAACGACGTTGTCACCGATAACTACAAGTCTGGCATGCTGACGGGAAACACTGGCTTCGTTGATGATGATCTGGACGCTCGGGGACCGGCCAATGACGTTGACCGGCTCGCTCAGTGGATACCGTTTGCCGAGCTTAGCGCCACTGTACTGCACGACGCAGGCGTTCTTGCGCTTAGCACCTTGGAGAATCGTCAGATTCGGGTTCTCGGCAATGATGGTTTTTTCTTCTGACATAATTCCCTATTGCCCGATAAATGGCGGTGGGCGGTCGTTCAGGCAGCACCCCTGGCATTGGGGCCGCATTAGGCTCGTGTGGATGCAGCGATACCTTCATTGTAGCATTCGCAGTCTGGGGGGAGCAACGAAGCGGGAGGCATGATACCCGAGCAAAGAGGTGTTTCTACTTGTTCTTCCTAGACTAGATCGCTAAATTTGCCTCCTCAAAGATTAAGCGCCGCCGGTTAGCGGCAAGATAGGAGCTCGCAATGCAAATCACCGTCATCGGTAGTGGCTACGTCGGACTTGTGACCGGTGTTTGCCTGGCAGAAGTCGGACACACGGTCGTCTGCGTGGATGCCAATGCCGACAAGGTCGCCAAACTCAAGAAGGGCGAGCCGCCAATCTACGAACCAGGGCTAGACAACCTCCTCAAGCGTAATATCGAGCACGAGCGTCTGAGCTTTACAACCGATCTGGCAGCGGCCCTTAAGGGTAGCTCCTGTGCCTTTATCGCCGTCGGTACCCCCCAGGGCGAGGACGGGTCAGCCGACCTCCAGTATGTCAAAGCGGTGGCGCAGAGCATCGGCCGCCTGGCGGACGGCGATCTCCTGGTCGTCGTTAAGTCTACGGTACCTGTAGGAACCTGCGATATTGTTGAGAATATTCTGCGCGCCGAGCTAGCGGCACGGCAGAGCAAACTAAGCCTCACGGTGGCGTCCAATCCCGAGTTTCTGAAGGAAGGTACAGCGATCGACGACTTCATGAAGCCCGACCGCATCATCGTCGGCGTCGATGACGAGGCGGCGACTGAGGTCTTCCGCGAAATGTACCGCCCCTTCATCCTGGATGACCCAGGCCGGCTATTCGTGATGGATCGTCGCTCTTCTGAGCTGACCAAGTACGGTGCCAACGCCATGCTGGCGACACGGATCAGCTTCATGAACGAGCTGTCCCGCCTGTGTGAGGCCGTCGGGGCTGATATCGACCATGTACGGCGCGGCATGGGTGCCGACCCCCGGATCGGCCGCAAGTTCCTCTATGCGGGACCAGGCTACGGCGGATCCTGTTTCCCCAAAGATGTGGCGGCATTAGTCCGTACAGCGATCGAGAATCAGATAGAACTCAAAGTCCTGACGGCCGTGACCGCCGCCAATGAGCAGCAGAAGAACTGGGTGGCAGGTAAGGTTAAAAAACACTTCGGCTCGCTCGAGGGCAAGCGGGTGGCGCTGTGGGGCCTTGCTTTCAAACCAGGCACCGACGATGTCCGTGACTCTCCAGCTAAGACGATTGCCAAGTTCCTGATCGGGAGCGGTGCCAGCGTCGTCGGTCATGACCCCGAGGGTCTGGCCAATTTCAAATTTGAGATGGGTGAGCTGGCAGGCCTGACCTACGCCAACTCCGCCTACGACGCTCTGCGCGGTGCAGACGCTGTCGTACTGGTCACCGAATGGAGCGAGTACAAGCGCCCCAATTGGGATAAGGCCAAGGGCCTCATGCGCAATTTAGCCGTATTCGATCTCCGCAACCAATACAGCCAGCGGGTCCTTGAGGACCTCGGCTTTTACTACGAGAGCGTGGGGCGGGCTGCAAGTCGCACCGCACGCTAAACTCTAAACAACCGTCCGGGTACCCTGGTGCCCGGAGGCTGGTAGGAGGTAAAGCACATGATTTTAGCCATCGATATTGGTGGAACCAAGGTTGCCATGGGGAGTTACGACTGCCAGGGCGACCAGTTACGCGAGACTCATCTCAGTCGTCATCACACTGAGGCCGCAGCTAGCCTCCTACACATGATCGAGGCCCACTTTGGTGGACGCATCCCGCCGCTGCGAGGGATCGCGATAGGTGTCGCCGGTCCGGTTCATGGCCGCTATGTGAGCCTCACCAACGTTGCCTGGTCGATTGACGCCGATGCCATAGCAGCGGCAGTCAAGGCACCAGTGCACCTACTGAATGACCTGCAGGCCCTGGGTTATGCGGTCCCTCACCTACCCGATACCCATCTAATCACCATTCAGCAGGGCGAGCCTGGACCAGGGCCCCGCGTGCTGATCGCTGCCGGCACTGGCCTGGGTGAGGCCGTCTTGGTGCCGCAGGGCCCAAGGTACACGGTGCTGCCGTCCGAGGGCGGTCACGCGACCTTTGCTCCAGTGACCCAACGCGATCTTGAGCTGGCGCGCTTTCTCCAGCAGCGCTACCAGGGTCATGTGAGCTGGGAGCGCGTCGTGTCGGGGCAATGTGGGTTTCGCAACATGTTTGACTACATGCGTGAGCGAGGTGACCCCGTGTCACCAGCCCTTTTAGACGCAGTTGGTGATCGCCTAGACATCGGCGCAGCCATCATTTCTGCTGCCGATCGTGGTGAATCTATCGCCCAGAATTTGCTCAAGTGGTTTGCTGAGCTGTACGGGGCTGAGGCCGGCAATATGGCGCTCAAGCTGCTGGCGACCGGTGGAGTTTATATTGGTGGCGGCATTGCGCCACGCATCCTGCCCTACCTGAGCGGTGGCGATTTTGTCGCCGGTTTCCGCGCTAAGGGGCGGTTTCTCGAGATACTCGACGCCATGCCCATCAAGGTGATCACGGAGGCGCATGCACCGCTGCTGGGAGCGGCGCACTTCGCCGCGAGCAACTCACCTTAGTAGCCGCGAGCGGCTAAGTCTTCGACGATATCTTGGTAGAACTTCTTATGGTCGAAGCCCTCAGGGGCGCGACCTAGGAGTTGGCCAATTTCGTCTAAGTGATCACCCGGGACCACACCGCGATCAACGCCGTGCAAGGCGCTGGTCGCCGACACGAGACCGTCGTTGGGTCCTTGGGTCTTCTCGATGAAGCGATGCGCCACGGCGACGATCGGATCGAAGATGTCAGGCTTGAAGCGATGGCGGAAACTAGCGGCTCCACTCCACGATTGGTAGTAAACCCGAGAATCATCCGGACACATGTCGGCAAAGATCTCGTTCACAAACTTGGTCGAGAGGTTGTAGAGAGCACCGTTCAAATCGACCGGTCCGACATCAGCCAAGTTCATCTCGTGTTTGATTAGGTGATTGGTGCCGCGCAGAATCGAGTTAGCTGCTACCTTCACCTCGTTGCCTGCGTCAACGACTCCAAGCAGAGCATCCGCAATCAACGATCCGCCATGTGGTGTTGCGATGGACGTTAGAGATGCTACTCGATCACCGTAGCCCATGACGGAGATCAAGTAACGCCCGTCTAAGCCACCCATAGAATGGGCAATCAGGTTTACTTTCTCTGCACCTGTCTCGGCCAAAATCTTATCGATCTGTGGTGCCAGTTGATTGGTGCGCGTCTCGACCGTATGAATCGGTGTCACCTGCGTTGCATAGACTTTGTAGCCAAGTTTGCGCAGATGCTTTGGAACCTGGTAGAAATAGTCGATATGAAATACTTGCTGCCAACCGAAGAACCCATGCAGCAAAACAACTGGGTATTTAGTCAGTAGTTGCTCGTCGCCCTTCGCTTTCGAGCGCTGACCCGCAACGTGATTTGGTGATTCCCGACCACACCCGAAGCTAAAGACTGCGCATAGAATCAGCCAACGCATGCATGTAGAAGCTACCCGCATTCCGTCACTCCTCTGCCTATCGCCGAGTAAAGATACCTTTAAGATTAAGCGTTTTTACCCCTTCTCGGCAACACTTCTCATACAGTGAAACCCTTCTCCGAGTAAGCGCGGACGCTCCCTTTCTTATCTATTACTCATAGTCCCATCTCGCTTGAAAATTGATCGCCCGCACGGGTACTTAGTGGCGCCTGAGCGCCCCGACAAAAACCAGAAGATGAGGAAAAATCACTCATCATGTCGCTCGCTTATTGACGAGAGTTGGGCTAAGTATCGAGAGCTGCCACCGATTTCACCAACTCTTTGCAGCAGACCGAGACGGTGCTTTCATGCGTAAAAGAATTGTAAATCTGGCCCTGAGCCTACTCTTACCCTCCTCAATCACCCCCGCCAGTCCGGAAGCTACAGATTCCTATACCGACGCAGAGACCTATCTGGCAACCACAAGCGATAGTCCGGATTTTGCCCCTGCGGCACTGCAATCCGCTACTGCAGCCTTGGCCGCTCAGTTTGCAGCGGCTTGCGGGGATACTTTTTGCGCCGGTGACTATGCTAATCTGCAACCACTTTCGTGGACCTGCGCGGTACGCAAGTCCGACGGAGTGCTGGGCCAGTGCCTATGGATCTTTGCAGGCAGCGCCGCCACCATAAATCGTGCTGATGGCACACTCACTCCCATCGCCAGAACCTTCGCCTGCACGGTGCCAATCAGCGGAACGGCACACGATTTAGTTTCTTTTTTGAACCAAGCCCAAGAATCAGGTGATAGCGGCTACGACGGCCTGACGCGGACTAAGCTGCCGGGCTCTGGTCACTCGCTGCGTGAGGTGCTGATTAGTTGTTTAGGCGGCTGAGAGTCCTTTCTCGCCAAATTCATGCCGGCAGATTAAGGCTCAACCCTGGATTTTGCAGTTCACGACGAATCTTCATAAATCTCCATGAATCTCTCGATATGCTGGGATGAGCTAGTCATTTACACTACCGTTCTCAAGACGATAGCTCACAGTGCCGATAATCCAATGGTTGCGCTTAGCTAGCGTCAAAGTTGGGAGCACAACTCCGACCGCCGGTACTTTGGACTCAAGGAGCTAAACTCTCATGGCACGACTACTGACTTTCGCCTTAGCAACTCTCGTACTAGCCTCGTGCAAAACAACCTCAAAAGCCTCGGGGGCGCTCAGCAGGACGAGTCCAGTGTGCAAAGCCTCGCCAGCGAAAAGATCAAAGTTGCACGACTTTAACGCCTGGTCGTCTGTACCAACTGGCGCTGCCCTTTGGCTTGACGACACGCCGGAGAGACTCGCGCAGACCATGAACATGCTAAAGGGCGCCCAACAGTATCCTGATGACCATGACCGAACCAAGAGGATGCAAGAATGGCTATCCGCCTTTCACCGCATTGTCAAAAGTATGAATCCTGATCTGGATGCGCCGGAGCCAAAGGCTCTACTCATTAAACAAAACGACATTCAGGCGATGGTACCATCAGTCGATATTTGCGTTGATATCGCAGTTAAATTCCGCGGCGCCAAGCATATCACAGATCAACAACCGCAAACACTCATCCTGCGGAATCAGGACGATAAATACGTCATCCTGCCGCCAAGTAACTGTGTTAAGAGAGACCTTAGCCGCGATCAATTGAATGATGTCTTAAATTATTTTCTAGGTGACAGTACTAAATGCGTGGTCGCATTCCCTGGCGCCAACGGGACCAAAAATCTAGAATTGTCGATGGATCTCAATTGTCTGCAAAAAAGCAACGCCTTCCCCGCATACGCCTACGAGAAAATCATCACGCAACTAAGCTATAAAGCAATCTCCAACAGAATCGTGATGACCGACAAACTATTTGAAATCTCCGAGCCGTCAGTCGCATTCATCCTAGCACATGAACTCGGCCACTATTACCACCTCCATAGCTCTGCAGGCGAGCAGCGCTACAATTACTTCTATCAACTAGACCGCAAAAATAATGTGGCGGCGCGCCCACGACCGCTACCCGAGACTCATCCACTGGCAGAACTGGGCAAGAAAATACGCAAACTCAAACACATCACCGTTACTGATCAGTACGCGGGACAGTTTCATCCGCGCCTATTCCAACTCATTACCAGCTGGGAATGGCTCCCCAAATATTGGTGTACGGAGACGCGCTGTGAGGAGGCTTGCGCAGCGCTTGACGGCGTCACGCAACGTTTAAGCAACATGGATAACAGGAATAAGATCTATCCCTTTCCCTATGCCCCTCTACCGACAACCATGGTAGCGCGGACACTCTACAAGGAGTTCGAAGACGCGCTCACCACATGTAGCCAGCAAGTGGATCTCGATATCAGAACACTGCGCTACAGAGACCACCAGCTGGGTTTAGATAAAGGAACGTTTGAAGCCATCTTGGGCGACGCGAAGACCTTGGCGGATCTTCTGCCTAAGTTAAATCCTATGTGGCCAGATGCCATTAAGAAGAGCAATCAACTCAGCGACGAAGCCTATAAGACGGCACAGAGTGAGCGACTCGGCTATTACACTGACGAACAAGAGGCTGATGAAGTGGCACTCGAGCTTGGCGCCCACGTCGGCGTGAATGTAAACGATGCCATGGAGATGTTCTTCTTCTCCCTAAAACAATGGAACGACCCTAATCCCACGGCACTCAATGCAGCGCAGTGCCAGAGTGCTCACAAAAATAACTTTCGTGACTTCATCCCCATCGGGGACTATCAGGATCCGCATCACGACACCTGCTATCGGGCTTACAACGTCTTCAGAGAATCAGTAGCTCACAAGGACGAGCTAGCAGAAGTACCGCGTGATCCGTGCATAGCTCCCGATGAGCAGCTATGGAAGAGGCTGCAAAGCCAGTCGCTTTGACCTGGCGTGGATGTTTTGCTCAATATGTGAGTTCCTGTTGCCACATAAGATGGCGACCTTTGTTAGTGGGTTGACTAGAACCCGGCGATTCTTCGCCAGCACCAGCACTCGGAACTGCTCCGACATTTGCATCAGCTACGCCATTTGCGGATGCTTCATCAGGTTTAGTGGTAGCGCTCGATTTTTGTCCCCAGCAATTTCTCCAGGCAAGCCACGCGTCCAATCCGGCTATGCCAGCACCAACGGCTGGCGTCGCTCTTGCAGCCCATTTAGCTGACCTTAGGCCATGGACTGCAGCGGTCCTCATGACATTGAGTGCCGCCTGCCTCTCTGCGCGTGCCATACCCTCCGCAGTCGCTGCTCTCGCCGCGACCCATGGAACGTTAGCGAGTTCAGCTGTTTTTTCGGCTACCTTTGCGGACCCTATATGGGCTCCACGGACCGACCATGTAATTCCAAGCGGCGCTGCAAGCGCATGGGCCGCACAGCTGTTCTTTAATGTTTCCAGTAATCCTTTGGATGGCGATTGCGGTATATCATCATCGAGAAGTTGAAGCTGGTTCTCCGCTTCAGCATCGGCCTCGGCCTCAGGACTCAAGCCAGACTTGGCTGACCTATTTACCTTCCCATTTTTGACCGACTTGGATTTCAGGCTTGCCATTTGGCGTTTTACGGCTGCACGGAGAGCTCCCCAGGTTTTGTACTCTTTCGAGAGCTGAGCTACATCTACCTGCCACTGTGAATAAATCTTGTCAAAATTAGGTATACGCGTCCCGCCTACGACTATGCTTGCCCCCGGAGGGATTTTTAGGTCGGGGCCAGTCAGCACCTCAGTAACCGACATCTTTTCCATCGCCTCGATCTCCACCGCGCTCAGTTTCGGTGTAGCCAAAACGTCTGTCAACAGGTCCTGGTCAACAGTCATAAAGACCGGACCGCTTTCACTAAACGTCGCGGGATTACCTCCCGAACACCCTAAAGATAAACCAAGTACTGAGGTGGACCCCATCCTTTGGACAAAAAGTCCAGCAAATGCGCGGCTAATATAAGAATTCGGTATCCAGGAACGAGTCGGGTAAAATGGCCATATGCCCAAGAAAGTAACGGTGAAGTTGGGTAACACTTATAAAAGACCTGAAACGTGCATCACGAATTAGACCGCTCAAACTGAGGCGCCCCACTTAGGCTTTAGTCGAAAAGGCCCCCTGAGATCAAGTGGACCCCGAGCCTTTGGCACCAAAACATTTTTCTGAAAAAATCGAAGAACACCCTCATCCCGCATGGTAAACAAGTCCTCCCGCAAGATGCTCAGTGCATCGCGTTCCTCTTTCAAATGAATTTCCATACTGTCTAAAACTATCTTTGCCAAGCGACCTGGACAGATGCTGGAGTCCTTTTCGAGTTTTGCAAGTTGCTCTAAGATTCTTCGGCGTACCTCTGCAGTGTTAAGTGACGATTTCAGTTTCCTTAAACCTTGGCATCGTCGCGAACAAATGGGCTCTGGACCAGGTCGATGACAGACTTCACAGAGGAAAATGTCCATCGCGCAAATCCTCGCTAGTTTTGCAACATGATTAGTTTGCTTAACATATCCATTCTGACCTGGTTTGACCAGGAGGGTGGCTCACAGTTGTGAAATGGACTGGCTCACAATTGTGGAAGCAACGCAAGGGCGTCGGTTCCACAATTGGATCGTACGGGTCTCAATTAGCGACAAGAAGTATTCGTGACCGGATTCCACCCCCAACCATCGTTGCTATCGGCATGGCTGTAGTCACAGTAGCCTTGGCCGTTTTGCGGGGGACAAGGTTTTTGCGTCGCTGCATTCCAGCCCCAACCGTTATTGCTCGCCGCCTGACTGTAGTCGCAAAAGTTTTTACTTGGATTGTTGGTCGGTCTCTTGTTACCCCAACATCCACAAACAAACGCAGCGCTTGCCATCGTAGAGTAACCAACCGTCATTACCACAACCGAGACAGAAATCATTTTTTTCATTGTTCACACCTAATTTTAAATTGTTTGCGCCAAAACCAAGGATCCATTTGCCTACTAATTAGCTACAGCGGCCTTTGAATGAAGGCCGCCAGATAATACGATGATGATAGTCGTGTCAAATGAATCCAGGAGAATCTCCAGAACAAAACTTCATTTGATCGTCACATTATGAACGGTAATGTTCATAATTTGCGTCTAATCGCACAATCGACGATGATCAGACACCATTGGCACAGCTCCAAAAATCTTCCGAATACGCTTTCTCGAGTTAAGGTTTCAAGATCATGAATCACCCAATGCGAGATTGCCGCATACCCTCCGCCCAGGTAAACTAAAGTTAAATATCATTCTCAACAGCCGCCCCCCCCCTAAACCGGTGACCTATGGCACTTGACACCAAGCAGCAAGTAGGCTTCGCAATTGACGAGCTGCTCTATGAAGGGTCACGCACCAAGGTGCTTCGCGGTCGACGTCTCGACGATGGACGATCCGTCATCCTGAAAATCCTAGTGAATGACCCACCATCACCCACTGAACTAGCTAGGTTTCGCCTCGAGCACACTCTATCCAGCGAATTCCAAAGCCCACACATTGCCCGCCCCCTCGATCTGCTCCTCTGGGACGGGCAATGGACGATCGTCTTCGAGGACATTGGTGGTCGCAGCCTGGATACCATAGTCAAAGATACAAAAGGGCAATGGCAATCGTTTATTCCGATAGCTCTCAAGATGACCGAAGCACTCGCTGTAGTTCATGAATACGGAGTGATACATAAAGATATCTGCCCTGCAAATATTATTGCCACGCCTGATCTCGGCCAGATCCAAATCATCGACTTTGGCATCGCGACCAAACTTTCGCGCGAAACAACCACAGCGGATAGCATTGATACGATCGAGGGAACCCTCTCGTATATTGCCCCAGAGCAAACCGGCAGAATGAATCGGCCCGTCGATTTGCGCAGCGACTTATATGCACTCGGGGTGACCTTCTATCAGCTGCTGACAGGATCTCTACCATTTACGAGCACTGACCCTGTAGAGCTGATTCATAGCCATATTGCTCGGGCTGCTCCGTCACCTGCGGATCTTTACCCAAATCTTCCACCGCTTCTTTGCCGCATTCTTATCAAGCTTCTCGCCAAGGAGGCCGAGCACCGTTACCAGTCGGCGCGCGGCCTCGCACACGATCTAAACTTGTGCCTCAGCTCCCCCCACGTTGCCATAGAGCTTGGAGCCAATGACATTGCTAGATCCTTCATGATTCCTGCGCGCGTCTACGGACGCGAGGCAGAGGTGGCAATGCTCACCGACGCCTTTGCGCGTGCCAGAAATTCTGAGTCAATCATCGTCAAGGTCACTGGACCCTCCGGGATCGGCAAGTCGGCCCTGGTCCACGAGCTCGTCAGAAACTGTGCTGCAAATGGGGGATTTCTTGCTTCGGGCAAGTTTGAGCAAAATATCCGCAACGCACCTTTTTTGGCACTAACTCAGGCCCTAAAGCCACTGGTCTCTAGCCTTCTGTCGCTAGATAATGCAAGGCTTGAGGCCTGGCGCCAAAAAATCACGAAGGCCCTCGGCGACAACGGCCAAGTGGTTGCCGATTTAGTCCCTGAACTCTCGCTCCTGATGGGTCCCTTACCGCCAATTGCGCCACTGGCGCCACTCGAGGCTATGAACCGCCTCAACCTTGCCTTCGAAAACTTCCTATGCTGCTTCGCCGATCCAGGCCGTCCCCTCGTACTATTTCTGGATGACCTGCAGTGGGCAGATGGTGCCTCTTTACGGCTTCTCGAGGTCCTGGGCTCAAAAACCGGCGATCAATCGCTCCTGCTCATCTTCGCTTATCGTGATGAAGAGGTCGGCGAAGGCCATCCCTTGCATATAACATTAAATCGCCTTAGGGAACGCGAGGTCCAGATAGTACGCCTAGATCTGCGCCCTCTAGGACTAGAGGCCGTCACTAGTCTCGTCGCGGATACCCTACACTGTGACACCCTAAACGCTGCCCCACTAGCCCGTCTAATCACCAAGAAAAGCGCTGGCAATCCTTTCTTTATCGTTAAACTACTTCATCTCATCCACGAACGAGGTACCATTAAATTCGATGCGAACAATCGTCGGTTTGTTTATGATCCTGAGGCGCTTGCCACCATTCCCATCGCGGAAAATGTAATCGAAGTTGTTTTGGCTGAACTACGTCGGCTGGATGATTCCTGCCGCTCGGCCCTTGCACATGCAGCACTAATCGGTCGCGAGTTTTCGCTCATGTCACTCGCTGGGGTTTTAGAAGTTGATGGCCCTCAACTAGGTAAAGTGCTTGGGCCCGCTATCAACGCGGACATCTTAATTCCCATCGATTCCGAGTATAGGCTCCTTGCGACGGCAGAAGCTGACATCGACGTGCGCTTTCGCTTCGCCCACGACCGCGTCCAGGAAACTGCGCGTCACCTACTCGCGCATCATGAGCTAACGAGGGCCCACTTGAGAGTGGGCCGCTTCCTCGCAAGGGCCCAAGAACCACGACTTCTGATTGAGGCAACCGGCCACCTTTCCGCCGCTATCGATCTTTTAGCGGAGGAAGAGCGGCTAGATCTGGCAAAATTATGCCTTAAAGCAGGCAATCTTGTAGCCAAAGGTGCTGCCTACCACCCGGCTTATGAGGCATTCGAGCTGGGTCTTAGGGCACTTGGTTCGCAGCCATGGGACGAGGACTATCAGACGGCACTTCAACTTCATGTGCGCTTGATTGAGGTTGCTTACCATGCCGACCAATCTGAAAAACTTGAGATTCTTTTTCGTAACCTTATCAGTAGTGCGAAGAAGTCCGATGCCTTAGCGATCAGCCCGGCTTACAGTGCGATGTGCCAAGCTCTGTCCGAAGCAGCACGCTATAAAGAGGCTATTCAGATCGGCTGCCAGGGTCTGGCGATGTTAGGTGACAATCTCAACGAGCATCCTTCGAGTTTTAGGGTATTTTTCGACACTTTACGTACGATGATCACCTTTAACACGAGAGAAATTGCAAAGCTACGGACGCTGCCAGAATTAAAGGACCCAACCCAGATTGCGATAAGATCACTATCTGCCGACATTGGCATGGCCGCTGCATTTGTAAACAAAAATCTTGTCGCATTGCTTATTATGCGCGGCGTGCGCCAGACCCTAAAGTATGGAATGACTGAGCCGAGCAACCATTCCATTGCAAGTTATGCTTTGGTGCTAGCTGGTACGTTCAGGCGATTTGATCAAGCTGATGCTATGATGCAAGCTCTGATTGAAACTAGTCGCGAGCGTGGTTACACCAAAACCTATTTGAGAACCTCATTCTTCTATCACTCTATCCTTCGGACTTGGAGCGAAATTCCGCGAGAGGGTATCCAGACCCTCGAGCAGCTCTTAGGATCATTTATCTCCAACGGCGACCTTGAGTTTGCCGGGCATGCCGTAGTCTCCCTGCTTGCTCGCAAGAGCCTTGCAGAAAATCTTGATCACCTGCTTCAATCCGCACCAGGATATTATTTTACACTTAAGCGATACCGCCAGGAGCAGATGGCCCTCTACTTTGGCATCTACTGTCTCTTCCTCAGCGAACTGACCGAAAAACCATGTGGCATCCCGCTCCCAGCCATCACCGACGATGAAGCTATGCAGAGAGTTCTTGAGCATCAGTCCGCTATGGTGCGCAATGGCTACCATATGTGTCGCTATATGCTATTTACCATCCTTGGCCGCTACGAAGAGTCTGTACAGGAGTATAAGAAAGCATCCTCCTTTGAATGGTCAACGTCTTGGTTAGGTTACGGATTTGTTTATAATCGTACCTACGCCAGCATCGCTCGCTTTGCTGCCATGACACGTCAAACCTTCAGTCGCATGGCTACACTCAAGATGCGGCCATTTCTAAACTTGGTCAAAATACTTGCCAAACGCAGCCCACTCTACTACGGCTTTTCTCACCACATTCTGGGCGCGGAAATGGCGCGCCTTCGAGGCCAAGACGCACTGGCGCTCAGGGAATACCAGGAGGCACGAAAATGGTCGACGGAATCCGGCATTTCATCACTCCAAGCCTTGGCCTATGAGCGATCGGGGCGATATTCCCTGACGTTGGGAGATCAGTATTCGGGCCTCGCTTATTTACGGAAAGCTCGCAACCTCTTTGCTACCTCCGGGTCCAGGGCTAAAGTCGCGTTGCTCGACGCCGAATTTAGCGCTCTTAAGTCGCCAGAGATTGCCACCTCCATCAAAAATAAAATAACCGCCACTTACTCAAACCTCGGCGAGGCACTCGACATTGAAAGCATCTGCCGCGCATGCCAGGCAATTTCAAGTGAACTCACCATCGAGTCACTCATCCAAAGCCTAGCCAAAATTACGCTAGAAGCTGCAGGTGCGCGGCGCGGACTTATTCTTATCAAAGAGGGACCCATCTTGGTCTCCCATATCAGCGCTACTTTGACCTCGGAATTCAGCGCGGATTTGCGTCCGCGTCAGCTCGACACCTTGAATGAGGAGCTAGCGATCAGCGTCGTTAACCTGGCTCTGCGAATGCAGCAAACCGTAGTGCTCGACGATGCAAAGCAAGACCCCAAATTTGCAACCGACCCTTATATCGTGAAATCGCAGTGTGCCTCGATTGCCTGTATTCCGATTGAGAACCAAGGTGATCTGGTTGGGATCCTCTATCTTGAAAACGATCTCAGCAAAGGCGTCTTTAACGCAGGGCGGATGAAGACTCTCAGCCTCATAGCTGCACAAGGTGCCATTTCGATACGCAATGTGCAGCACCTCACCACGGCAAAGGAAAAAGTCCGACTTGAAGGACAGATGCGGGCAGCGCAAGCCGTGCAAAATTCCCTACTGCCGCCTACGGGGGCTATTCCCGGCGTTGGCATCAGCGCCGCTTATATCTCTGCCGACGAAACGGGCGGTGACTGGTACGGCTACTACCATGAACGCACCAATGACTGGCTCTACGTGCAGATTGGTGATGTTACTGGTCACGGTGTCCCAGCTGCACTTGTGACCGGCGCGGTATGCGGCGCCATTTCTTCAGCCTACGATTTGCTGCCGCGCGGCGCAGCGAACAGCCCTGAACAATGCCTTGAAGTGATCGTGCGCGCTGCTAACCGAGCGGTGACGACCGCGGGTGTCAGATCGGATCATCTCATGACTATGGCATTCTTGGTGATCGACCTCAGGACGGGAGATGGTCTTTATCACAACGCAGGACATGTCCCCATATTACTGAAAAGGGGCAATAAGGCGGAAATACTTGTCGCGCGTGGAAACCCCTTAGGCCTTGTAGATAGCGTGGAATTCGTCCGCTTCTCATTTAACCCGGGTGATCTCCTGTTACTGATAACAGACGGCCTGATAGAGAACGGCCCAGGTCAAAACATTAAACGGCGCCGCAATGAAATCAAAAAAATCTTGGAGCAGGCTACAAACGAGGAAGATCTGAAGGATCTCGTACTGCAAAACTATCAACATCATCTCCAAAATAGTAGGGCGCAGGACGATTGCTCGCTGCTCGGCATCCAACGTAGGATGTTGCCGTAGTTAAGACGACCTCAAATTTTTTCGTAGAAAATCGAACATTTGCGCTGTAAATTTGGGCAACTTTAAAATATGAGGTTGCTTATACATGGGGCGCCAATACTTCAGCTACGTCATACGGCAAATCACTCTAGCACTACTTTTAGCTACTCAGACATTCACCGCATCCGCTCAAGCTGACATAGCGGCAAATGACCCCAGCGAAGTCATCGCAAAACCGACTCACCTCAACGTGTTTGTCGCTAAAAAGATCGTCACCATGGACCCTGGACTGCCGGAGGCCACAGCTGTAGCTACTGCGGACGGTCGCATTTTCTCCGTCGGAACGCTTGAAGAGCTAGGACCTTGGCTCAAACGCTATCCCCACACGATTGATCGTCGTTTCGCCAATAAGGTTTTATACCCCGGCTTTGTCGAAGCACACGGCCATCCCATTTTAGGCGGTACGGCGATGGCGAGTAATTTGCTGACCGCACTGCCGACGCTGCGTGCCTATGATTCACCTTTCCCTGGCATCAAATCTAAAGACGAGGTGATCGTTAAACTCAAAGAATATGATAGCAAGCTCGCTAATCCCTCTGATCTGCTCTTTGCCTGGGGCTATGATGTCAGTGCGATGGGTGGACCGATTGATCGCGCGTTCTTAGACAAAGTCTCTAAGTCACGTCCGATCCTAGTTTGGGATTCATCGGAGCATAATGTTTTCGCGAACACCGCTGCTCTGAAGCATTACGATTTGGATCTCGCAACAGCCAAGAAAACGCTCGGTGTCGGACTGACCGAACAAGGGGAACTGAGCGGCTCATTTCTTGGTGTGTCGGCATCAACTCTGATCATGCGCGCAGCTATGCGCGATGTCTTCAAACCGAGCCAACTCCTATCCAACATGCAGTATCAGAGCGACTTAGCCCAGCAGCATGGCTTGACTACAATGAGTGAACTGTCTTTAGGGTCATTAGACGTAGAGCAAGAAGTGGCTCTGGTGAAAAACTTCACGAAGTCCAAATTTAGAAACCAAAGATTAGTCACGATCGTTAACGGCCCCAACCTGATTGAGGCTTATAGTAAAGAGGCCCCAACCAGAGCGCGCGCTCTCGAGCAAGAAAATAATGACTATTTGATTTTTAAAGGCGTGAAATATTTCGCTGATGATGCCTACCTTGCGAACACCATGAAGGTCGCTAATCCGCGTTATACGGATTGGCACGATGGGGTGATTTTCTACAAGTCAACGAAGGAATTCGCAGATCATATGAGTCCATTCTGGGACAGCGGCTTCCATATTCACGTCCACAGCAATGGCAGCCTGGGTAACGCTCTTACTCTGGCGGCGCTGCAAGAGTTGCAAAACCGCAAGCCGCGCTTTGATCACCGTTTCACGTTCGAGCATTACGGCATTTCATCCAGCTCAGATGCCCGCAAGGTCAAGGCTCTCGGCGCCGTCGTGAGTGTCAATCCGGCCTACGGTTATATGCGCGCGCACGTGCAAAGCGACTCACTCGGCACGGACCGCGCCTCGCTAGCCACACGCATGGGCACACTCCTGCGCGAGGGTGTCGTGGTGTCGATGCACACCGACACTCCGGTGGCACCACCGCTACCACTCACTGAGGTGTGGTTTGCCGTGAATCGCCGCGAGCTTTATTCAGGCCAACTCGTCGCTCCCGCCGAAAAAATCAGTGTGTATCAGGCGTTGCGCATGGTGACCATAGACGCTGCGTACACCCTAGGTGTCGAGGACAAAGTCGGTAGTATCGAAGCCGGTAAGTACGCCGATTTTGTGGTTCTTGACAGCGACCCCCAAAGCTCAGATCCGCGGAAGATTAAAGATATCCCAGTGATCGCGACCATACTAGGCGGCGCTGTCACCATGACCAGTGAAACCAAGAAACCTCGCGGATGAAGCACTTATTAGATTTTACTCTTGGCCCAATCCAACATTGCTTTTGTTTTGGTCAAAATATCCTGCAGCTCTTCGCTGGTCGGAGTCCAGCTGCCTTCCTCATAGCGACGGATCGTTGCGTACTCGCTTAGCGCGTTAAGTTCGTAACCATAAGGAGAATCACAGTCATCTGGCAGTTTACTGAGTAGTGCGGACAAATCATGTATCATTGGTATGGCGATGCCACGATGAACTAATACTGCCCTGAGTGCCTTTTCAATGGATTGCTGTGCCAGGTAAAAAGCGTTTTCGACTCGGTAGTCAGAGGCCTTTGCCAAGACTAATACGGTTCTGAAGTCGCCCTCTGCAATGCGCCACAAGACCTGCGCGTATTCCTTGGCAAAGCGACGCTCCTGTTTACGCGGACTCATGATTTCCTCCGGACTGGTAGAGAACCCGCCCCTCTTGACTGGCCAAATAAGCAGCGCCGCCACCTTTTGCCACGGATTGAGCAAACTCCTCTTCAGTTAAAAGTAAAAGGTCATGTGGCCAATCGTCTTTGGGCCGAGATTTAAAAAGCATGACTCTTGAGCTGTCTCGCTCCTCAATACTGGCAAAAGTCAGGATTAAGTCGATGTCGGATGCATCAGTCATTTGATAACTCGCAGCCGACCCGAACAATATAACTCGCGTCGGATTTACTTGGCTTAGTATCCAGACCAATTTAGCTGAAACGATAGCGTCTTGATCAGCCCGCGATAATGGTTTAGCAAACAGTTTGAACATGACACCTTTCCATCAAGTCGGGCGATATCATTTCAAGCTAGCACGGATCTTTTGTAATTATCCACTTCAAGGTGTCGCATCCTATCACCAGGCTAGAGCTTACTCATCGCCGCGATGAGCGCCTCGTTCTCACGTTCGTCACCGATAGTTACGCGTAAACATCCCGCTAGGGACGGTGCAGCACCGACGTTGCGGACTAAAATTCCGGCTTTGATTAGGCCAGCATAGACAGCTAAGGCCTGATCCTTGTCTGGCCAGCGCAGCAGTAGGAAGTTGGCCGAAGAATCTTTGACAAAGAAGCCCTTGGTCTGCCCGATATTTTTGAGCGCCACGTAGACTCGGTCGCGCTGCTCAAGAGCATTCTCGCGGATACGCTGCAGGTGCGTCTTAGTCTCTTCGTCACTCAGGAGCACGTCGGCACAAGCTAGGGTGAAATGGTTTAGCAGAAATGGCAGGCGCGGCTTACGCAGGAGATGCAAATACTGCTCGTGACCAACCACATAGCCTAGCCTAACACCGGCACAGCCCATCGTTTTTGAGAAGGTGCGGAGCAAAAGCAGGTTACTGTACTCAGCCAAAAGATCTGCGTAAGGCTCTGAGGCATACTCAAAATACGCCTCATCGGCGACAAACAACGTGTCGGGGAATCTTTCGAGTAGTTCAATCAAGGTTTGACGCGGCAGTACATTACCAACGGGGTTATTGGGCGATGCAAACATGACGATGGAGCCGCGCGCCAGCGGCGGCAGCTTATTCACATCGTACTCGAGATCGGCGTTGAGATCCCACGTTGAATAGGGAATACCCTCGTACCGACTGTGTGACTCATAGAGTGGAAACGACGGCCGAGCCACCACTAAGGTGCCTTGTCCGTTCATGATCCCCTTGCCAAATGTCGTCAGAATCAGAGCAACTAGATAGTTAGACCCCGGACCCAACAGGACAGTACCAGGCGCAAAGCCGGCGCTGCTGGCGATCTTTTCAGCTATCTCATCGGCAAAGGCAGATGGGTAACGATTCCACTCCATCGTCATGAGGCGATTGAGTACTTTTTGTTTGATGGCAACCGGCAAGTCCCACGGACTTTCGTTTTGGTCGAGTTTGATTGCGGCTGCCATCGTATCGATCTTGTAGGGAGTGGCACTCGGAAGCGAGGGGGCCACATAGCTGTGTAGCCAAGCTGTAGCAGGAGCCTTTGGGGTCACTAAATGATTTGCCTGTTGCATGAATTCACCTTGGCTGCCCAGATGCCGGGCTTTCGTAGAGTCTGCGAATGCGGTCATAAACAATTACAGACACAGAATTAGCTAAATTTTGGCTGCGCACCCCAGGATGAAACATGGGGATTTGATAGAGATCCTCAGCATAGCGCTGATGCACCCAGTCAGGTAGACCACTGGTCTCCCGCCCGAAGATAAAGAGATCCGTCGTCGGCGGCATGTCCCAGTATGTTTTGGTCGCCCTCTTCGAGAAGAAGGCCACCCGACCGGGAAACATCGCAAGAAGCGACTCCAAATCATCGTGAATCTCTAGATCCAAAAACGGCCAGTAGTCGAGACCCGCGCGCCTGAGATTGCGATCATCGGTCGAAAAACCAAAGGGCCTTATCAAATGCAAGCGACACCCGGCACCGGCAGCAAGACGCCCGATACTACCCGTATTTTGCGGGATCTCCGGCTGAAAAAGACAGATGTGAGGATGCTTCGCAATCATAAGCGGAAAGCTACTCGTCCTCGCTCACATGATCCGGTTCGAGGCGCCGCACCGCCACGCAAGCACCGGGAATGGTCATCAGATTGCGGTAGCTACGTCGCAGGTTGAGGATTGAGACCGTGTTCACCAGAAAGTGGGCAATGAGACAGGGCCAAAGACTGGTCGTCGCAATGTACATCCAACCAAGCAAGAGCCCCGCCAAAAAAGCCCACAAGCTCCAAGCCGAAAGCAGGCCATCGCGACCCATATGCAGGATACCGAAGAGCAAGCTGGCGACAAAAATACCTGCGACTGGTTGCAGAGCGCCACGAAACAGAGTCTCCTCACCCACGGCCGTGATCAGCGAAAGTGTGAGTGCTGTCACCACACTGCTCGGGCCAAGCAGACGTGTCACCTGTGCCTTAAGCTCTCGGTAGGAGGGAAACCAGTCCTCGAAAAAATAACTGGCTATCAACAGTAACCCGGCACCGACCACGCCGATCACCACGAGACGACCACCAGCCGCTAAGTCATGGGGCCAGACAAAAGAGGAGGCCAAGTTATTGTGAACCAAACGCATCACGGTAAGACCGATCATCGCCATGACGCCGTAGATGAGCACAGACTTGCGCAGCAGCTCACCAGGAGTAAGGATTTCTGGCTGAGAATTGGAATCGTCGGACCTAGGATTCATGAACACAACCTACATAGTACGCGGACGTAGTATTTAGGCACTGGGCGTACCAGGAAAATGTCATGCTGTCCAGCGATTTTCACGCGGACAACAAGCTTAAGAATCTGAATTTACTAGGTTTTTTAAGTTACCTAACGACACGAAGTCGCACCCCAAGAACGGCAGCATAATAAACAGCCACAACAGCTAGGTAATGACCGACGTTCTGAGGCGCCCCGGACTGGCCCCCCCATGCCCCCCAAACGAGCACTACGCCCAAGGCGGCCAGCACGACGGCGGCACGCTTCCATGCGAGCTTAGCGCAGTCGCGCTGAATCTCCTGCAGCAGAGCAAACTGCAGCGAGGCGATACATCCCGTGAGTAGAATCCAGAGCTGGTAACCACCAAGGTCGAATCCCAAAAAAATTAGGCTAAGCCAAGGTAACAGGACCGCCGCGAGCCCCGATGCCACAAAACACGCAGCGACCACCGTAAGCTCGGTGCGTCTTATGGCACCGCCAGCGCTGCGATCCATCTTGGCGTCCTGAGCGCGCAGATGAAAAGGCAAGGCTACCTGCAAGATCGCTGCCGCACCGAAAAATATTGCCTTAGCTGCTAGCATCACGCGCGCATACTGCCCAAGCACCTCACTCGTCTGAAACTGTCTCAGGTTTATGATGTCGAGTTGGGGTATGAGTGCCGTCGCCAGAGCCAGCAACGATGCGCATATGATTTTTGCTTGGACGCGGTCCTCAGCGACGCGCGGCACAGTCTGAAACGGATGCGTCAGCGAGCGCAACGCGATCAATATTATCGGAGCTATGAAACTTATCGCCACGGCAAGATGGTAGGCCGTCAGGGCATCAGTCGCAGAACCAGCTCCCGGTGGCACTAGCCCCGCGATTAAGATTTTCAGCAATGCAGCAAATACTAGGGAGAGTCCCAGCAACGCGAATTGCATGCGGGCCTGCACCTGACCACCGAGCCATCCTGCCATTACTCCCAGTCCCACCGCTGCGGCACCGGCAACTAAATCGTTTAAGCCACCATGCACTGCCACCATGACGATGCTCGTGGCGACTGCTAGCCCTAGGACTAAAGCCACGGGAGCGACCTTGCGCAGCGTCGTCGCCTTCAAAGGAAAATAATTCGCCGTCATCTGCGCAATCGTACCAACTGATAGCGCTATCGTAATATCGGCAATCCAAAGATTGAGACTGCCGTAGTCTGCCACGGCCAGCCGACGCGCCGCCAGCACCTGAAAGCCGTAGTTAAAAATTCCAGCCAGCGTGTTGCAACCCAGCAACACCATCGATCCGCGCCAGAACTCTCGTTGGGTTTGCATCATGCCTATAGCCCGCTGGAGGTGATGATCCGCTGTGCTGGCGGCGATAGTCCACCTTTGGTTCTCGCCTGCTCTATCTATTTAATTATAGCAGTACCTGCGCGAGTTAGCGCCAAATGTGCAAACCGGAGGCGACCAATGCATCGAGTGGGGCCGTATCAACGACCTTAGTATCGCGAAGATCGAGGGATTCGAGGTTCTCAAGTGAGCTCAAAGGTGTAATGTCCACGAGCGGATTGTCTTGAAGATCCAGGTGTTCCAGGTTCGTGAAATCCGTCAGCGAACCGACACGACTCAAACCACGACCAGCCAGATTGAGCCTAGTCCGCATGAGCAGCCTGGCATTGGCGCTGTCACAGTCATCACTGCTTGCATGCCAAAGAAGCGCGCGCACCGTGTGCTCAGTCTCACTGTCGATCATGCCAGCTTTCATGGCGCGGCAATGCCGTCTAAACATCGTATCCAGGTGGTTCCAATTTTGCCGTTTCAGTCCTCTAATCTTGAGTCCTTTAGCTACTAGTTCAGGTAAGGGAAAAACATCGCGGATGTCGTTACCCTCGACCTCCAGGCTCACCAAATTAGTGAGTGTTCGCAGTGAACTTAGATCTCTAATGGCATTGCCCTTGAGCGACAAGTAGCGCAGATGCGTCAGTCCGGCCAAGGGACTCAAGTCTCTGAGATTTAGGCCGTCCAGATTTAAATGGTTCGACGCCTGTAGGCGCACGGCAGCAGTCTCACAATGCGCTGTGTCCATTGCCTGCATGATCGCTGCAATAGAAGCGCGCTGATCAGGATGCGCGGCAGGCGCATGGCAAAGGCGCTCGAAGCTCGTAGCAGCAAGTTCCTCATCCGCGTAACGCTTGCCTTCCCTAGGGCAGAAGCCAGCCAACTCAGCGATGCTCGTGGGCCCATCTTCTAATGCTCTTAGCCCCGATAGCCAACACGCGGCCGCGCTAGTTAACTCGACCACTGTACCATCACCACAGGCAAGGTTGAGGCCACGCGAGGCGATACCTAGAAGCGCCAACTTGCCTGGCTCTTGCGGAACCAAAGCGGGTCCGCCACTATCACCCGTGCAAGTGTCTTGACCGTTACCGCCAACCAAGACTTCGGCAGTATTTAGCGAACGTAGTTTAGTGGTGACAGCATATTTTTCGCCCGACAGAGACGACTCCCGGTAGCCAAACCCAATCAAAGTGGCTTGACCACGCCTAAGCGCCTGGATACGAGCGGCGTTATCAAGGACCATGCGCACGGGGGCGACTCCAGCCACTGGCTCACTTAACTCCAGGATGGCGTAGTCAGCATACCCAATGGGACTAGCACGTAACATCGGATGTAAATGGACCTGGCGCACGCTAAACCGTTGATGCTCACCAGACTCTCGTAGCGCATTGCCGACGTATACCCGGAGATCCGACGGCCGATGACGCCTAGCGTTGGCATCGTAGTCGTCCACCTGCGACTGGACAGTGACGCAGTGTCCCGCAGTCAGCACGGCAGTCGGAGAGACGAGCACCCCGGTGCAAAAGGGATACGGCTCGTCACCGATCGCAACGGCGACGACGGCAGCAAATCCCCCGTCCGGAACCGGCATACCTCCGTAGATACGAGCGAAACTGGGATCTGTCCCAGGAGCATGGCAGGCCGGCAGCGTGCTAATCAACGTGAACAGGAGAGCTATCGACATCATCAGTGGTGCCGATCGCCTCGTCATTTCTATACACGCCTTGTCACCGTTCTTTTTCATGGGGCGACCCTACCAGATCACAGCAGCGTTGTCACATTGACGCCAGCGTGAGACCGGAATAGCTTCAGGCCATGGATACGTCACGTTCACATGCTGCGGGTAGATCCGAGGGCAACGTCCCAGGCAACTGGCTCGTTGTAATCTCTGGTTGCGCGCGGCGCCGGGATGAAGAAGCCAAATATCAGGCCCGCAGGCGTGCTCTTGCCTCCAGCCACGCTAAACTGCATGCATTCGAAACCATTGACATACCGGAGTTTCACTCGTGGTTTGAATCGGAGTTAGCTGGTCCACTCGGCATGATGCGGTTGCTGCAGCGCGAGTTAGATCAGCTTGAACGACAACTCGCCGAAATCGAGACTTACGCTGCCTATGCAGGAGTCAGTCTAAGAGCGGCATGTAAGACGATTCAAGCTGCTCAAGATAGTGGGGATATTGATAGATTATGGGGAGACACGACTTGGTCCGAGCCCCAAGGTATGGACCACGAGATTCCTGAGACAGAGCCCCACCCACAGGATAGCAAGCCACGCCGCGAGAGCGAACTACGCGATGTTTATAAACAACTAGTGCGCCTCCTCCATCCTGATCTCCATCCGGAGCGGCCACACCCACAACTCTGGCACGAAGTGCAGCGCGCCTATGCAGCTAGGGATGCTGAGGCACTTGAGCGCATTCGCGCCACCATATTGAAGGCCGCCAAGCATGACCCCGATCTAACCGCATTGCCCATTAGTGAGATCATGAGTCTAAGGCGTGGCGTCGAGAAAAAATTGCGCCAGGCACGTCAACGCCTCCGCGCGGCCAAAGATCATCCGGCGTGGAATTTCCGTCGCTATAAGAAAAACCCGGTCCGACGGCGCGCCCTGCGCTGCTCGCTCAGTGCGGCGATTAGCATGGACGTAGAGTCCATGCAGGCCAGAGTGAGGGCGCTCAAACTGACGCTGAAGCGCCTGGAGCGCTGACAGTTGGCAACTGCCTAAAAGTTTGACACCAGCCGTCTGCTCAACCCACGAACATAAATCAACTAATTACGGCATGGCTGTTGCTCCTATGTGGTAAGTCCCCCGGTCGCTCAGGGGACCGCTCCCCGTTGCTGCTGCTACGATTTCGCCTGCGTTGATTTTCTGCTGTGGAGTTTTGATGTTAATGAATTCTGCTAGTTGGACCACCGTGCTCCTCCTGACACTCGCCTGCTCGCGCAGTGGCGAGGCTCCCCAAATCCCGAAGAGACAGTACCCAACGGTAGACTCACAGACGTCTGGCGAAACACCGGTACAGGGTGAGCCCGCTAAACCAACCACCTCAAAGCCGGCACCGATAGCAGCCCCGAGAACTCAGCCGCAAACTTCTGGCACTTCCGCCTCAGCCAGCGCAACAGCCGGTGCAGGGGCGACTGCGAATGCGAATGCGACAGCAATAAACCGGGCAGACATCAGTGGCTGGTGGCTATCCCCGCAGGATGCGTCGCCGACGCAGGACCGCAGTTTCGGCATTGGCACCAACGGTATCAAATGCCAGGCTTTTACACTGATCAACGAAGATAAACTCAAAGTTGCCAAGGGCTGGGAGTGCTGGGACTACAGTCAAAACGTCGAAACATTTCACGTAGCGCGACTTGGCGACATTATCGGCATCGACAATGGACTGTTGGTCTACAAAGCCACCGCAGGCTGCGACCAAGCCAACCTGCATACGAATCAGTCGTTCACCTTTGCCAAGGGTACCGCAAGTAATGGCAAGCGTAGCCTAACCATAGCAACCGAAACAGCAGCGAATTTAACGCTAAATAAAATCACCCCAGGACCGACGGCCGAGGGGTGGATCGTGCTCCCAGTTGCCACTAACTGGACGGTGCGCGTTGGTTGCCTGGACGGCAGCGGTAACTTCAGTAACGCTCCGTCGTTTAACGCTGACCAACTCTTCTCATTCTCTAACTAGCTCCTGTTGGCACTGGATCAGAGCCATTTCCGTAGCTGAGCCCAGTCCCGTAGGGAAAGAGTGGCACCATGCCTTCTTTCATCGGGATCTGGCTCATATCGCGTGGCCATGGCAGGGGCAGTTTGCCCGAGAAGTTGAAGTCACCAAAAAGGACGTCGGCGACCCCTTCGCCCTGACTACCTGGCAACCACGCCGCGACGAAGGCCTGCCAACTCGGTAGCTCGTTAGTGATGATGAGTGGACGCCCGGATAGCAGTACGACGGCGAGCGGCGCCTGATTGCTCTTAGCGTTTTCGAGGAGCTGTTGATCTTCGTTGCTGAGGCTAAGATTAGGCGCATCACCGTAGTATTCGGCGTAGGGTTTTTCGCCGATCACCGCAATGACCAACGCATCGTTTTTACACACTTCACGGCTAAATTTGCCGTCCTCAGCATAGATCACCTCGAGACCACGCGCCGCAGCTAGTGACTTTATGCCGTCCAGTATGGTCGATGCTCCCGCAGTTTTATTGGCATTGCCCACTTGGCCTTGCCACCCCACCGTCCATGCTCCAGCTTGCGTACCGAAGTCGTTGGCTTTGCTACCAGCGACACATATCCGTTTATATTTGGATGTATCGATCGGTAATGTAGCGGCATCGTTTTTGAGCAACACCATCGAGGCACGCACCGCCGTCCGTGCGAGTTGACGATGTTCTTTGGCGCCGAAGAGTTGGTCTAGTGATGTATCATTCACCGTCAGGTTCGCGGAGGCGCGCTCACCGTCCAAGAGACCTATACGTGACTTGATACGCAGAATGCGTGAGACAGCATCATTAATACGCTGCTCAGTGATGAGACCTTGTTCTACTGCTTCGGTCAGGAGCTGATGGACGCGGCGATAGCGATACTCACGGTCCTCACGACCAGCTCCGAAATCTAGCTTGCCAAACACCATGATCATATCGACACCAGCGTTGACCGAAGTCACCAGCTGCGCCTTGTACCGGGCAATCGGATTGTCTATTGGATTATCAGGGGTACCGACATCTAACTCGTCGACAGCATTCCAATCGGAAATCACGAAACCAGTAAAGCCAAGACCATCTGCAGCTTTGTCGGCCTTTAAGTAATCGGTAAGCAATGCCTTGTTGGCATGCATGCGCACGCCGTTAACACTACTGTAAGACGCCATCACCGTATCGACACCGGCATCGATGGCTTGCTCGTATCCCTTGACATGGAGTGCCTTGATAGCTGCTAAATCACCGCTGGTATCACCCCGATCAATCTGTGGTTTACCGTTGATGACTGAGGGCATTCCGGTGCCCCAGGTGGCACCGCCGTCACCGAGAAAGTGTTTGGCACTACCAACCATGTAAAGCCCGCCCAGAGGTGTCTCCTGAAGGCCGCGTGTGAACGGGCCAGCTAGGAGCTCCTGAAGCTCTGGATTCTGACCAAAACTCTCATAAGTGCGTCCCCACCGGATATCGCGAGCTACGATCACGCCGGGAGCAAAGTTCCAATTAAATCCTGTTGCTAAAACTTCCCGTGCTACCGCCGCTCCCACGCCCTGAATAAGCTCCGGACTGCGCGCTGCACCAAGGCCGATGTTATGAGGAAAGAGCGTGGCTCCGCGCACGATCCCGTGACCATGGACAGCGTCTACGCCGATGAGCATGGGCAGACCCGACGAGCTTGCCTTAGCCTCGGCCTGCATCGTGGCAAAGAACGTGCGCCATCCAGCCGGCGTGTTATCAGCAATTATGGAATCACCACCTGCGAGGATGGAGCCGAGATTAAGCTCCTTGATAGGTCGGCGTCCATGTGCCATCTCATCTTGGAGGTTGATGATCTGAGCCTGAATCATCTGCCCAATTTTTTCACTAAGACTGAGCCGATTGATAATACGGTCCACATGCACCTCGTCAGCGGTTCGTGGATAAGAGGGCTGCCCCTGCGCCACTGTGGCTAAGCTTAGAGCACCGACTAGATTCACGGCATGGATCAAGTGGCCCCAGTTGGCCTTAAGTGATTGACGCATAGTCTGCCTCGCATTTGGTAATTCTTAAAAACTAATACGAGACTAACTAATTTTCTGCGCTTTATCCAGCCTCATTGGGAGGCATTGGATAGACCGAAATGTTTAAAATATAGTGCAGCGCTATGGTACAATAATAATGCATTCATCTAAAAATTCGGTGGGTTCATGGTGGTCCTCATCCTACGTCATATTTGCATACTCTGTTTAGCTGGGGGTCTCATGGTAGGCTGTCGCTTGAAGCAGGCAGACGCCAGCAAAGATCCCACTCAACTCGGCACTGATCGCAGCATCGTCGATCCGACCTGGCCAGTACGCCTGTCCTTAGGCGGAACCAAGAGTACCTACACCGATCAACAATCGAGCGACATCTCGAACCTTAATCAATCTCTGAGCGGCGTCAATTTGACCGGCAAGCGTGTCATGGCCGAAGGCTACGCTCTGCTTAATGCTGCCACCGATGCCGCCAAGTCGATGTACGGCTACGGTGCCATGGAATTCCGTGACGACGGCACAGACCGGATTTGGTGGGAGTATCAACGCACTTACACGATCAAATTTGGGCTTATGCCCATGCCCAAGATACCTGTTATGCCGGTCATCGGTATGTACAAGATGTGGAATGGTTTCATCGGCACCGAGCCCAACATGCCAGACGTGACTAAACTCGACGTCATTGCGCTACTTCTCGGTGTCGACTACATTCACAACATCTGGATCAAGCCGCAGGAGATCAGCGCCTTTTTTGGCGGCAAATATCATCTACTAAATCCCGGTGGCAAAAACACTGGCAGTGAGATGGAAATCATCGTCGGCAGCAAACTTAACTTTGGCATGCTGCGCATGGACGTCAGTTTTGGCTACCTTATGAACTCTTATAAGGGTGCGCAACCTACCCCAGACGAAACCGGCATGCTGACGATTAAAAGTGACGTCAAGACGACTTATGGCATGGTGTCATTTTGGCTGTAGTTCGGGTAGATCCGGCACATCTAGTGGGGACTTTTTTAGATGTTGTTTAATGTGAGCAGAAACTACCTGATTGCCGTCGCAGCGTTGACACAGATGACATCCATTGCGTTCGGTCAGAGCTATACGCCTGGTGGAGATTCAGGCGGTGGTATCGCTGTTGTTCCGCGGCTGCTATTCTCGGGGTCTGTGCTTAGCGGCATGTACGCCGAGCAATCCTACAGCGAACTGAAAAGCCAAGAAGCGCGACTCGACGATGTCAAACTATCAGGAACCGACAGTCGGCTGGCGATGAGCTTCGATCGGTTTTATGGGCTAGAAATTAACTACCGGGCCTTGAAACCCCAGGATGTGTCTTATTGGTCTGAGCGCAGCGAAGTATCGGCGTTTGCTAGCATCTACATCCCTGCAATCGACTGGATCCAGCCAGCGATTGGCTATTTTGAGGTGACACAGATTGGTGACAACACCGATCCTGCTGCACCTCCGGCGTTCATCAGGAAAAATAATGGCTTAAGCTTTGGCGCACGAACCCGATTCAATCTCTACAAGATGGATGGGACGGGCTTCATGACCCACGCACGGATCGATTACTTGACCTCACTGGAGGCTAAGAACAACTTCGGCCTCGAGTACACCTACGGTGTCGGTTACTACGCTAAATGGGATTCTGTTGCTTTCAATATTGTTGGCGGCCTGACGCGTAATCAATTTAAGGCTGGAAAAGCCGATCCAGAAGACACTGACGGAAATCTCGGCCTTGATGGCACACCAGCCATGCTAAAGGTCGATCACCGGTACCAAGTGTTTAAACTTGGCTTCGAAATCAGCTACTGAGGAGTGACTGGGCATGTCACCACTCACTCGGTAATCCAGGACAGCAACCGGAGCCTGACCTGGGTCACATTTTGACCCGCTAAGTGGGAAAAGAACCTGTACAGCGAAACCCGACCCGGGGGCTTCGTGTACAAGGTTAATTCTACAAGACTTAGGTCGTTGATATCACAATGCAAATCTAGAAACGCCTAAACTCACCCGTACCATCTGCCGACAACAAAGATGGTGGAAATCGGGGGCTTTTATGCGGGTACTTCACACCATTGGAATCAGCCTGGTGCTGCTGACAGAGGTCGGCTGCCAATCCCGCTATTTCCGCACCAACTTAGCCGGCCGTGTCTACCCAGCCGATTACGACCGCAACGGCGATGGCATCACCGATATCCAAGCTATCCGAGCGGGATTCGACCCCGCTGATCCTACCCTCGCGACACAGGATCCAGACGGAGACGGGCTCAGTAACTACTGGGAATTCAAACTAGGGTTTGATCCCAACAAAGCCGATAGCGACAACACCAAGCACGACAAAAAACTCGGCGGCAACGGCACCGGTGATTGCGACGAAGACCTCGTCGGTGACGGCATCGGTGTGTGCTGGAAGATTAAAAACAACTTTAAGCCGGCCGAAGGCAACCGCAGCCTTACCGATGCCGACGGTGATGCCTACTCCGACGGCGAAGAGTTTAGTGCCAGTACAGATCCCAACAACGCCACATCGCGACCCGGTGGAGCCACGGTTGGAAGCGACGGCAAACTACCACCAGTTCTGACTATCAAAGGCACGAACGCCACCTACACGACGAGTTTAAGCATCACAGGTACGATGTCTTACTGCACCGCCGGTGAAAAGATCCTATTCACATCGTCCAAGACCAAGCCAGGTAGCGATGATGCTGGCTTTGTCGATTGCACCACGACAGCCGATGCCCTAGTAGGCACTTTGGCAAGCGGAGCAGCTGGTAACCGCGTGATGTTTGTTTGGCGCAAGATCGCTGCTGGGGTTGTGGATGTGCCGCTGTCGGCGAGTATCCTTTACGCTGTGAGGGCGACCGCTGGTGGGCTGGATGTGCAGGCTGCTGGCAATCGTACCCTTGCTGTATCTTTAGTACCACCCTCCGATGCGCATTACGGAACCGTTAAATTGCTACGCTTCCCAGAGTACGACTGCACGAACAAAACAAAAACCTCAGCAGGTTCTACGGAGGTTGCCGTTAACCCTGGTGACGTGCTGGTGACATCCTCTAATCTCCCCCTAGGATATTCGTACTGCTTTAAAGCGTTTTGGACCGACGACAAGGGTAACGAGATTGTAGCGCATGGCGGATACGACGGTACGCCACCGAGTCCTGGCACCTTCGCCATTAGCGGTTACGAAAACAAGACGATTAAGTTCACGCATACGCCGCCCAATGAGCCCAAATATCAAAAGTTAATATTGCGCCGGTTCGAAGATACATCGTGTTGGAACAAGACTCCAACTGACGGCGCTGAGGTGCCGATAGGTCTCAACGATACGACCTACAGCGATGCCAATCTGAGCTACAATACCAATTACTGCTACAAAATCTTCTGGTCAGATTTATTCGGTAACTATAGTAGCTATCCCGCTAATGCTGGTGACCCTGCCGTTGCATATTTGTACGCCAATAGCAGACCAAATATGGGTACGGTCGCCTTACAGTCTCTGGCGACCCAGAGCATCACCCTTAGCCACACCCCACCGGCAACAGCCACAGGCCGTGACTACAACGATCTAGTCGTGCGTCGTTTCGAGTCGCTGACCTGTGCAGACAAAAGCGATTCCGATGGCACCGTCGTAACCGTTGCCAACAAAAATATTGTAACTGTCGCTGACACCGGCCTGCAGTACAACACGCCCTATTGTTACAAGTTCTTCTGGCGCGACTCTTTTGGGAACAGCAATAACCCAAATGGCACGGGTGATGGTACAGTTAGTTACAGCGGTGTCCCGCCCGGCCCGGGCACGATCAGCAGATCGCTGGAAACGCAAAAAATAAATTTGAGTTGGACAAATCCGGACGATTCAGGATTCACAGCTGCTACTAAACGCCTGGAAACCAAGATTTTTAGGTACCTTACTGCTTCGTGTGAGAACAAAGCAGCCACAGAAGGCATTGTGATTGTAACCGACCCGGTCGCGTCACCGGCCAGCTCCCCGTTCAGAGACGGAGATCCCGCACTTCTCAGCTTGAACCAGAACTATTGCTATAAGATATTTTGGTACGACAGTTTCGGTAACGCTACAACGAAAACAACAGCGTATTCACCAGACTCAAGCCTGTCCGGTGGCGACATTTCTGTTGACAGTATGACGAGTGGCAAAATCAATATTTTGATTACGCAGCCCACAGCGCTTCCGTCGACTGATCCGCCGACACTCCCGAGTCAGACATCTTTAACCCGATTCAACGACGATAAATGTTTAGGAACTGGCAATTTACTGCTAAATGCGATTTCAATCAGTACAACAACCCATGCCTATGCTGATGCAGCAGGGACCTTGAATAACACCTACTGTTATAAGGTTTCATGGATAGACGCATTTGGAAACGAAAAATCAGACAGCGTCGTAGCAAAATACTTTCCACCAACGTTTGATGACATCACAGCTACATTAAACTTTACCGCGAATGCCTCTGGTACAATCACATCTGGCTCCGTATCGAGTTACATAGCGCGTTCGTTTAACAGTATTTTCGCCGATACAAATCTCTCACTGAAACCAGTAACAGCAAACGCTACAGGTTCCACTGGGGCGGTTTCTGCATCGGATACGGACATACCGTTCCTAACTTATAAGACCGCCAGCGCAGGGTCCTGCTCTGCGAGTTCTACCCCTTTGTTTTGCGCAAAAGAAGTCTCTGAAAAGACTCCCGGAACTACAACCCTTAACGCCTACACCGTTGCAACAGAAGGCGTCCTGACTTGGAATTACACCAAATTCGACCAGGGTGAGTATTTTATTAACACTCTGAGCCGATTGTATTTAGACGGCCAAAATTATGTCAGCGATCCAAGCAAGGGCAAAATTACAGTGAATACGGGTAACCTGGGGAATGAGGAGATATTGTTCTCTGACTCAGGATCTTTGACCTCTGGTTTCAGCAACAAAGTTTCCTGGTTCTCGTTTAGCCCCACAGTTGCGATTTCTCAAGGAGCTTCAACCAATACCCAACAGTCTATGGCAATTATTTACCCAGCACTTGAGGGAAATAGAAATCATTTTCTGAATTTATTTTCGGTTGAAAGATCAAATAACGGAACTGCGAGTGTTTCTTCCGATTTCGATGAGGTCTATACACCTGATAGTAGTAGCCCTCCTACAAGTAAAAGCGGTCATCAAATTGCAGCGACATCTGCAGACACTGAGTATTCGTCTGTTGTGTCAAACGCTGAAACATCGGCTGAGGATGCAAAATTCATCGCTGTGAGCATCTTAAAAGACGCCAACGGCAATTACATTCAACTAAGTTCCACCAAAACAAAAACTCAACCGTTCGCGATCGATCGATTGCGCCTATCCGAACCTACTGGAGATGGTCAGCAAAAGGTAAATTTGTCTAACACAACCTTAACCAACGCATTTCTGGATGACGATTCAAATTACCGACATGGGATGGCATTTTCCGCTCGGATTGGAACCACCAGCCCCTTCCAATATGGAATATACCTAACAAAGTTGAGATCCACGCCATCTACTTCGACTAAGTCTGGATACCTGGACCGAACTGGTTACTTCCAGACCCAATCCATCCCCATGAATACAGTTTTTGATAAGGCGATCAAAGTTAAGGATTTGGGATCATTTTCACCATACTCTCTCAAAATCGTTACGGGAAATGAGGGCGGCACCAATGTGTTTTACCTAGGCTGGCGAACAATAAAATCTTCGACGGACGAGGTACTAAACATCGCCCGAGTAGTCGCCAACGGCGACTCATCTCCTACACCCATCGTTGTTTCGGACGCTGAATCGATAGATCATCTAACTCGCACCGGCGCTTGGGGCCGCTCCACTTTCGCTATTGCCGCGGGTCAAAGTAATGACGCAACGCCTTCAAATGTGCTTGGTGTCATTTACTCGCAAGACACCTACCCAGCACGATGCCTCTTTCGCGCCTACGGTATGGATGAAAGTGGTAATTTAGTGAAGTTGGGCAGTGGGGCGGATCTGATAATCGACGAGGATATCACGGAGAACGGCGGGATAATCAACGACTGCAGATTTGTCAGTTTATTCTGGAACAAATCATTAAATAGATTTATGGCGGTATGGTCACAAGGTGGACCAAACTCTTTCGGCGCAACATATTATTCTGATTTTACCTATATGAAATCAGGTAATTCGGTAACAAAAATAAAGCAGGTTGAGGTAACCGGTGATCGCTCGCTTCGCTCCCAGTCAGATAAAAAAATAATATGTAACATGGGTGCACATTATTCTTACCCTTCTGCAGGATTAGATAATCCGCGAATAGCCATAGTCAGTATCGAGGCAATATCAGGTGGCAGTTCTGGTTCAGACTGCAATAACGATGCCGCAGATATTCGGCTAGAATTTTACAAACCTGGTATGTAGTCGGCAAAATAAGGGGCCAATCAGTTGATGAAAATCAAATTCATGAAACTTCGCATATTGATCGGCTTGAGTACGATTAACGTTATAGGCTGCGAGAAAAGCACATTCGGACCAACTTTGCTCAAACCTGAAATTTCCGGTGATGATGTCGAGAATCAAGATGGAAGCGCTAGCACCAATAGCACTAGTATACGCTGCACCCCCAACCCTACGCGCTCGTATTTTTACGCTGGTTCATCAATTTTGCAAAATTTTTCTTGCACCCAATCAATCTCAGATGTGCAGTCACAAACTTCTCCTTATTTCCTAAATAACACATTTAGTAGCACTTCTTTGTCATTTACAGGGACAGCACCTTCTTCTTCCTCAGACCAAACTTGGGATTTTTTTATCAACGGTATTACTGGCACGCCTTTTAGTACGAGAACCATAATACTTGAGACCACTAGTTTAGTTTCAATCTTGTCCTCGTCGAATGCTCTAGACACCTCAAACAATGGGACATCTAATAACAACAAAGATTTCGACCTTGGACACACATCCACTTTGGACAGCAAGTGGGACGGCTCGATGGCAGACGTGTCACTTAAGATAAAGTCAATTTCAAGCGATATCCCTGGCCTGATGCTACCCACGAGTTGCGGATCATCTTCAGGTTCCTACATATGCAATGGTACTGCGTCATCAAGCGATCGCACCATAAACAATGGGTTAGTGCTCCACTGGCGTTGGAGCGCTTTCGATCAAGGCAGTTATTTTATTGACATGATCCCGGAAATCACAATAGAGGGCGGACAAACAACACTACCGAGTAAAAGCTTTAGCGCCTCGATTCCGCGCCAGCCCCTGGGAAATATCGAAATCCTTGCAGCTAATGATCCGGACTCTTCAAATAGTTTTGATTCACTGAAGTATCGCTACGGCATCGCTGTGAGTGATCGCAACTCAACTCCAGTATCTCCAATTGCAGGACTGATTTACATGGATCAGGGATCCGGCGATAGAGCTTATTTCCAGAGGGTCACTGTTGATCGAGAGTCAACACCAGGCGGCAGCTCAACTGGGATCGCATTAAACGGTAGTCCACTGGAACAGTCGAACGCTACTTCTCAAGACTTTTCAATAAATCAACTATCGGATGGTTCCTGGGCAGTTGTTGGCGGAATCGCAACAACTGGAAGTTTCGATATTTTATTCAACAAAATAAACGATTCAACATCCTCACCTACGATTAACGGACCTGGAGTGCAACTAACTAGCTTCAGCAACACAACTGAAAAAGCGCTTGAAGTAAGCACTACAAAATCTTTTGTGGATAACGGAACCGAGCGAATGGGAATCGTCTTTGTAAGAAAAAACGATTCGAGTTCTCAAAGTAATCTCACTGTAGCAAAAATTAACCCAAACGGGACAAATCTAACAACAATCCTAGACGATGTTAAGTACGGTGTTGCCAACTCCGGAGTTTATTCTCGATTTCAAATGCCTGTGACTACTAACGGCATCGACAGGATCCGCATGAGATGGCTAAATGAATCTGGCACAGGTTATTTCTACGTCGCTTATCGACAAAATACAGACCTTAAAATCTTAAGAATGCGGTCGCAATACGCTTCCGGGTATGGCGAGTCAAGCGCCACCTTAACAGCAGCAGCATTCGCCAACTCTGATACAAGCTCAAATATGCAATCTTTGGATTTAGCCGTAGGTACAGTAGCTGGTTCTAATTTCGCAGCTGTGGTCTACAGGACTAATTCCGGGGATTGTTACTTCAGACGCGTCGGCAGTGACCTTCAACCATCAGCCGCTATCAAATTTACATCTAGAGAATGCTATAACCCCACTATTCATTTCACTTCTTCTGGACGTTTTGTTGCAACCTACGCTGAGAGACAGATTAGTCCCAGCAGTAAATACGATATAAAGACCACTGAATTTATTATTTCATCCGTTGACACTTACTCTACTCCTGTAGTTGTAGTCGCTGATCTGGTGGATTACCCAATTAAGCTGGTGACCGATCTCTATGCTGACGGCAACTGGATGGCGATATTTTATCGCCTTTACAGCTCCCCCACCCTCCGCTTCCACGGCTACCACGTCCCCGGCCGCTAAGACATCAACCAAACCTAAGGCAGGTGCGCCATGAACACTCACAACCCAAAATCCCTCCTGATCGCCTCCGTCTCTATATTCACGGCAGTGAGCATCGCAGCCGCGTGTGGCTCGATGAGCAAGAAGGACGGCGGCGTATCGGCGGCCAGTAACTCGGGCGACGGGAGTGAGACTTCAAGCTATACCGCTCCAGGGGTGCTGACGCTAGGTAGTACAGAGGTCGCATACGCCGCTGGCGCCTTAGCTGAGGGCACTAAACTAAAGACAGCGACTGCAGATGATCCATCAGAATTCGGCATCGTTGGTGATATTGGGGGTAGTTCAGCCTCGGCCTCTGTTTCGGTGTTAGCCACGGGGGCTGATGGCACGGATGTCGGAGAGACCAACAGCCCGCTCACTCTGGCCATTCACGTTCCTGAGACTTTGGATCTCACTGCCCTAGCTACTAACGTACCCAAGGTCTACGACAACCTCTGCGCTGTTGCTAAAGCACGCAACGGAACCCTGCGTGTGTGGCGTCGTAGCTCTATGACGATGGACACTAAGATAGTCGGTCGCTTTAAGTTTAAGACTAAGTGGCTTGGTGTTTATAAGATGTATTTCTGTGGTGCTATGCCCATAGCTAATGCTGCATTGGCTAACGACGCTGGGACTGACTCTAGTGCCTATGTAGACGGCGCTCCGATCGCCTCGTGCAAGGTGACCCAAGCGGATGGATACAGCGCGTGCGAGGTTTATACCGGTATCGCCTTCGGTGATAACCGTCTGCTCGACAGCTATAAGGCCAAATGCGGTGAGAAGAGTGGCACGTTCAGCACAGCCGCGTGCTCTGACAGCGGCACGCTAGGATCCTGCGTTAATGCTAAGGGCAAGACCATGGAGCGGGCGACCATCTATGCCGCACCGACTCCCGCCCCTGCGGATTCCGTCGTAGCGGCTGCCAAAACAGTGTTTAAAAACGCATGCTTAGAAGTGCCGACCAATATCTGGAACGAGGCCGGTGCTTTGGCGGCGACACCGATGGGCGAGCAACAGAACTAAGGCCTAGATTTTGCCGCACTCCGCATTATAGTGCCCGCTATGAGCCATAGCGACAAGGCGGCTCTGCCGCCTTTTGACATCGTTTTATATCCAGAACCAGCACTGCGCCTCGTCACTGATGGAGCGGGCGCTGACCGCATGAGCGATGCTGCGCTGAATCTAAATAATTATTTATTAGCTAATCCAGGTCGTGGCCTACTCCATCTAGCCAGTACTTGGCCAACTGAGCCACTTAGGGCTAGCGTCAGCTACTGGCGTGATCTTGGGCGCCTGCATTTGACGCGTAGTCTGGCCGAGGCTGACACGACGCTCTCAGAGCAAGATTTACAGCGACTTCTCCGTAGCGCACCGCCTCTACCCGGAGGGGAACACTTAAGCACCGCGACGCTGTCTGAACTTTGGCGCGCTATGGACCAGGCCACGACTGCATGGGAGGCAGAGTCAGACCAGCCGCTACAAGAATCGCTCGCACGCATACACCCGGCTTGGGATACCATTGGTCGTATTTGTTTTAATCTGGCAGAAAATCGTCCCGATGCGGCGCAGCCGTTCGCCTTTCTCGCCACCTACACGACACGGCTTTCGCTGGGCGCCAAACCTAAACACGCACCATTGGGCCGCGTCCTCCAGGAGTTGGTGGCTAAGAGCCAGACGACGACGATGACCAAGATCGGCGCCGCTCTGGAGTCCGCCGCAGCAGTCAGTCAGTTTGTGGCGTCTATGACAACATCGCGACGCCTTTACAGCCCTCAGGCTCTCAACGCTGCCGAGGCTTATCAACTCCTATCGGAGATCAGCAACATCGAAGCCTGCGGCGTGATGGTACGGGTCCCCGCGTGGTGGGAGTCTCAGAGTCGCCCCAGCGTTAAGGTGGCGATCGAGCTTGGCTCTACGCCACCTAAAAGCGCCAATGGCGCAGGTGCGATTCTTGATTTCCGCATGCGCTTAGCGCTGCAGGGACAAGCTCTATCAGATGACGAATGGCGCCAACTCCGCGACAATGCCGATGGGCTGGTGCTTTTGCGCGGTCAGTGGGTCGAAGCCGACGGCAAAAAACTCGACAAGGTCCTAAGTCACTGGAGTCAGATCGAAGCACTAGTCGGCGGCCAGGGCATGAGCTTTGTCCAGGCTATGCGGATCCTGAGTCGTGTCCCTGCGGCCACCGTAATGCCGGGCGCAGGCACTTCTACGCTCGACCCCGAGAGCGAGAGACAGTGGACAGAGGTCACGGCGGGTGATTGGCTCCGCGATCAACTCGGCGCGATTAGACTGGCCACCGAGTCTAGCAAGGATGATCCGGCACCTCGCGGGGATGACTTTCGCGCTAGTCTCAGACCGTATCAAAAAGCGGGAGTGCACTGGCTACTCACGCTCCACCGCCTTGGACTTGGCGCGTGCCTAGCCGACGATATGGGTCTTGGCAAGACGGTGCAGATGCTTGCTCTCATGGTGGCTCTCAAACGAGAACGCACCGCCGATGCTCCGCACAAACCGCACCTGCTCGTAGCACCGGCAACGCTGCTTCCCAACTGGCAGGCTGAGGCCGCTAAATTTGCCCCAGATCTCAAAGTTTTCCTCGCGCACGGTTCAGCCTACCCAAGTCAACGTCTAAGACAGATGCCCAGCGACGAGATTGGCGCGGCTGATCTGGTCGTGGTGACCTACGGTGGACTACTGCAGTTTGGGTGGCATAAACAAATCGACTGGGACATCGTGGTCCTCGATGAGGCTCAGGCCATCAAGAATCCCGCAGCACAGCAGACGGTAGCTGTGAAAGATCTGCGTGCCGTGCAGCGCATCGCGCTCACCGGCACACCGGTGGAGAATCGCCCACTAGATCTCTGGTCCATTTTTGATTTCGTCGTTCCGGATCTACTTGGCAAGGCCAAAGACTTTCAAAAACTCTTTGCAGCGAGTGTCGATGACGCCACCAATCAGGAGACTCTTGCCGCCAACTACCAGCGCGTCCGCGCGTTAATTCGCCCCTACTTTCTGCGCCGCCTCAAGACGGATCGCAGTCTTCTACCAGATTTACCAGATAAGACTGAAATAGAGACTAGGTGCGCCTTGGTCCCGCAGCAGGCAGCCCTTTACGCCAAGATTGTCGATGATCTCAAGAAGGACCTCAAAGATCTGCCTAAAGACAGCGTACAACGCCGTGGCGCCGTACTCTCAGCGCTCATGCGCCTTAAGCAAATTTGTAATCACCCAGCGATGATCACTGGTGATGGCAACTACCATCCTAGGATGAGTGGTAAATTTCTACGCCTTGGAGACATTGCGCAAGACATCGCACAGCGTCACGAAAAGATGCTGGTCTTCACCCAGTTCAGGATGCTCACGGATGTACTTGCCGGATTTCTCGGCACTATCTTTGGACGTCCTGGCTTTGTCCTGCACGGCGACACCTCGATCGACAAGCGCCGTCGCATGGTTGATGAATTCCAGCGTCTCGATGGACCGCCGTTCTTTATTCTGTCGCTGAAGGCCGGCGGCACGGGCTTAACACTGACCGCAGCGAGTCATGTCGTGCATTTTGATCGGTGGTGGAATCCAGCTGTTGAAGATCAAGCCACCGATCGCGCCTATCGCATCGGCCAGCGTCGTAATATCCTGGTGCATAAGTTTGCCTGCAGCGGCACCATCGAGGCTCGCATTGCGACGTTGCTCTCAGATAAGCGCTCGGTGTCACGCCATGTGTTGCCGGATGGGTCCGGAGGAGAGTTGAATTTAACCACCCTGAGTGATGACGAACTCATGCAGTTAGTAGCGCTCGATTTAACCCAGGTTGCTGACAAAAACGACTTGATGACTACTTCAGATGAGGTACGTGACCATGGATGAATTTGAGGAATTTCACGGCCGCACCTCAGTCAAGACGCTAGCGACACTGGCAGCTAAAGCCGCCGCCGACTTGCGCGCGCAAGGCTATGAGCTTGATCCGGTTACCTTGCAAGGCAAGGTACCAAAAGGCTTGGCAACCTCCGCCTGGGGACGAGCTTGGTGTCTGCATCTGGAAAAGTACGCTGACTCTCTCCCCTTACTACCTAGGGGACGGAGCCTACTGCGACACGGGAGTGTGCTTCATCTTAAGATTGAAACCTCGCTGATCGAAGCGATGGTCTGCGCTGATCGGGTCTACCATGTAACGATCAGGACGAGTCCTTGTCCCGCGGAAAGTTGGGACACGATCAAGCAGCTTGCTGCTGGATGTGTCGCGAGTGTCGCCGCATTTCTTCAAGGCAAAATTCCTGCGGCTCTCATGACTGCTATCACCGAGCCAGATGAAGGCCTACTGCCTACCCCCGATGCCATTCGCTTGTCGTGCGATTGCCCGCAGTGGGCTGATTTTTGCGAGCACTCAGCCGCAGTGCTTTACGCTGTTGGCGTGCGCCTCGATCATCGCCCTGAGCTGCTTTTTGTCCTCGCTGGCGTGGACCCGGCGGCTATCATAGCCTCGACCGTTAGCGCCGCGACAGCGGAGCCAACCGCGCAAGCGCTGGACCAAAGTGACCTTGGTGACCTATTTGGCATCGATCTTGAGTGACACCGCTCCAAAAAGTGCAGCTGTACTGTTATAGTGGAGCCTTCAGGGTAGGGGGAGGTCACTATGCAGGTCATTACTCACAGACTCAGAGGGTTATTGTTTGTTCTCACGATGAGCAGCTTTGTCAGCAGCCCATCGTTCGGTCAGCTTGGTGACAAAGTAGCATCAATCGATCTACTAGCGACCAAAACCAAACTGACCAAAAAGCCACCCGTTCCCTATAAAAACTATACAGTTTATGAGCTTTCGGACGGCACCCTGACCATCAGAGAATACGCTGATAAAGACGGCAAGATCTTTGCCGTGGCATGGGACGCCCTGAGCCATCCCGACCTAAGTCTGTTGCTTGGGACTTACTTTGATGATTTCTCGGTTAGTGTCACTCATGGTGGACGCCCATACGGTCGGCCTAGCCAAAGTGAAGTCCGCGGTGAACACGTTACGGTCATCAAATGGGGCCATATGCGCGCAGCACACGGCAAGGCCTACCTTCACAGCGACCTGCCATCCGACCTGAAGCCTGAGGCAATCGAGTGACTGATCTTTGACCCTCGGTCAAAATTAGTGATTTTTCGGCCGCACACAGATGCCAGCAAGCGGCTGATCTGTCGCGATGACATAGCGGTTACCGTTACGCAGATCGATAGCGACACCGTCCTGCCCGAAGGTGTAGGCCCGATCTGAGGACCAGGTAATCGTAATGTAGTTTTGTCCGAAAGCGATGTTGTTGGATGTCTGAATCCCGTTTTTAATCGCGGTCTCCAGCTCACTAGCTGTCGGCATGCGCCAGGGCAGATGATCGAGTCGAGCAGCCTCGCGGCACTTAGCATCAATACCGCTGCGCTCTAAGGTCATCCCTAAATCACGCCACACTAGCTGAGTCGTTTCATCAGTCCAGAGATCACTCCGTCCATTGGTATTGGTCGTGACCACGCAGAGCGTTGTGAGCTCGTGGTCGGTGCTGGTCCGCAGGGCGTTACCATCACCCATGTCGACAAACATCGATACTTCCTGACCCTGAGCCGTCTCCCAAGACGAGGTCCATACTTGATTCAGGTAAACCCAGCCAAAGGCAGGGTTCTTACTTGAGCTGATACCGCTCTGGAGCGCACGCTGTAATTCGGCGGGCACCGGCAGACGCCAACGCTTTTTCTGCACTCGCGCCAGCTCTAGGCAATAGTTGTTGGCCGTCGCCCAGTTCATCTTGGTCGAAGTGTACTTCCAGGTAATGAGCGGTGACTCACCCCAGAGGAACCCGGCGTTCAGTGCCGTCCTCTTGACCGGCTTGCCGTCTTTACCTATCTCAACCTTCTCGCCTGCAGCAGCGGTGACCACGCTGGCATTGGCATCTTCACCAGCTGAAGACTTAAGTAGCTTACAGCCGGCTAGGCCGATGCTGGCAGCTAAGTAGATCAGTAAGTGTTTATGCGTCATGACCATGCGTTCAATCCACCCTCCACATGGAGCGTGTCGGGAGATTTCAAATAAACTTTACAGTCGTTCACAAAAAACCTTCCGCCCCCTCCCTTTGGAGGCGATAAATCGCCTATTTCAGACAGCCATAAACACTCGTATCAACTGCCTAAATATTAATTTGTTAAAAAAGGCTAAAGATTCCACCCAGCCGCTCGATAAGATGAGTGAGGTGGGCAGATGATCCTTCGCCAGGCGACCAACTTAGTGCTACTCGTGACAATCCTTGGGGGTTGCAACAATCCTCTTTCGCAACTTGACCGCGGTAAAATCAAGGTAAACGGCCTAGCGAGACCGCAGCAGTTAGCGCCGCCAATTATTAAAAACGCTAAACAAGGTGAAGCTATTCGTGCCGGTGCATACCAAACTAGACAGTCCGTATCCTTTATGATCCCGGAAGATGTCGTACTGCAAGGCACTCATTTGGGGCTTCGACGCAAGGCTCCTGAGCCCAGCCAGGAGATAACGGCGCCGACACTGATACCATCCAGTGGCACGACCACTAATAGCGGTGATGTTACCGTAGAACACCTAGCCACCGGTGGAGCCAAGATCAGCTTCTACGCGGGCACACTTATCGCCACAAAGTCTATGGTGTACGGCGACAATACATTGCAGCTAACGTTGTATGCCGACGATACCCCAACCTATCAGGCCGACATCATTGTGCAGATACGAGATTTCACTATTGGTGGCGCTGCCATGGTAGGTATGCTGAAGTCCCCACCGGATGCACCACTCAAAAGCGAGGCTTGGCTATCCCCGATCAAGGAGACGACCGTGACTAGTGGTGCCGGGGATACGGAACAACCACCCTCACTCCTGCGCAGTGGGCTCATGAGCATTATTCATCCGTGACACCGTAGCTCAGGATTAAACCTTCGACCTAAAGACGCAGTTCCATACCTGCGCCCACCGTATGCAGCTTATCAATGACATGCCCGCTCGTGCTTAAGTTTGGAAGTTCATACTGGCAGTTGCGGAAGTCGTATTGATAGTAGACGGAGAGTGACCACGTCGGTGAGCCAAGAAACTGCAGGTACTCGGCCGTTAGGCGGTAATCATTGGCACTCTTAAGTTTGAATCCAGTTCCACCAATGGGATACCCAAACTCGGCACTACCCAGAAACTCGCCTAACTGGCCCAGACTAATCCGGCCTCCGGCAGAAAGCGTCAAGCTAGTCATGTACGAGTTCACGATGTCGATCGTTGCAGGGGTATCTTTAAAGAAGAAGATAACACTACTCCGCCTCACACCAAGCTGCCCAGTCCACTCCGAGAACAAGATAGGCAGATGATACCTGGCCTTGGCAGCAATCTCGTTACTGTTGAGGGTAAGCTGACGCTGCTCCGCATCGATACCAGTGGCTTCAACGCCACCGCTGAATAACTTGGTAGCCCACCTGTCATAAGTCAGGCTGAAGCTGAGACTCCGATCGAGCGCCCACATCTCGGTATCAAGCCGCATCCGCGAGAACAGGAGGATATCAAAAACGACTCCCGCTTCGTCATCATCAGCGGCACCGTGGTTCCACAGCGATGGGGTGTATTTAGCTGCGAGACGCCAAGATTTGGAGTTCAAGATCTTAGCCAACTCTTGCATCGGATCTTTCTTTTTCTTCGGTTTCTTTTTGGGTGGAGCCTTCACCTCGACTTTAGGAGGATCGACTTTGAATTTTGTGGCCCCCTTCTTGGACGGTTGCCACCACGCTGCCTTGGCTTGTACAAAAACACGGTAACGCCCAGGCTTTAAGTCCGCGGGTGGTTCGTATAGACCGTCGCCGCTTACCACTTTGCTATCAAGCGTCTGCCAAGCTTTGCCGACGAGAACTTTCAGCTCGACCTCATAGCTATCCGCGTGTTCAATCGCCTTCCACCGTATCCGACGAGTATCGGGGGTCGCAGTATCCATTTCCAGCGTTGGTCGCGCCAATCGTCCGCCGACAATTTTGAAGCTCCTCGCTGGTGACTGTGAACTTTGATCACCGTCGGCTCCCGTGGACACCACGGACCATGTATAAGCTGCAGCGACCGCAAGATTGACCGATACTTCCGTGGCCGCGGTCGTCTGCTCCTGCACGACTTGGCCCTTGCTATCAAGAATCGTTAATTTGTAGGAAGTTGCATCGACGTTCTTTTGCCACTGAAACACTACCGGCGTCACCGTCATACTCTTGGCACTTATGACTTGGTCAGCACCTGGATTCACACCTTCGGTTGCAGGCATGGGAATCGTTAAATCAATGGGATCACTCCAAGCACCCGCGACACCGCGACGGTCTAACGAGCGGATCCGCACTTGGTAAACTCCCGTGGCGACTCGCCCCGAGAAGTCAGCCGTCTTGGTTCTTCGTATGCTGTCGTCGGTTGTGACAAATTGGTCTCCCTTTTTCTTTTTAAACTCGACCTCGTAGGATTTAGCTCCCGGAATAGGATCCCAGGAGAAACTCAAATCTTTGCCAGGTAGTCTTTCTTTAGATTTATCTGCCTCGGCTGGAACTGACTTGGCTCCTGGAACAGACTCTTGAATGGCAGGCTCTTGAACTGCAGGCTCCGGGCCTGCGGGCTCTGGCTGCTGGGCTGGCGCAGCCTCTAAAGGCTCGACATCTGCCGGCTCCGCCTCAACCGGCGCAGGCGCAGCCTCAACCGGCGCAGGCGCAGCCTCAACCGGCGCAGGCGCAGCCTCAACCGGCACTGGAGCAGGTGGGGCTTCGACTGGAGCAGGTGGGGTTGCTTCTTCCACAGGGGGAGGCGCCTGCGCCTCATCCTGAGCGTAGGTCACCTGACAAAATGTCCACGCGAAGCATAAGGCGAGCCACAGGGCTAGCTCCCATGCTTTCTGCGTCAACGCTTTGTCTGTGACTTTAATCAATCGGCCTACTTAATCTGGAAGTTACCAATCTTCGACGGGGGTTTGACGGCACTAACGGCGGGCACTAGGACGGAGGACTTATAGGTTTTGACTTTACCAAGTTCTCTGAGCACATTGATCGTCGCGAGTTCTACGGAGTATTCGCCCGGCATAAGGTGTTTAGCCGATACTTTAGTAGCTTTGGTCTCTGTTTTTATAACGGATACACCGGCCGCATTTTTAAGGTTGAAAGTATAGCCATGAGATCTTGCAACTGGCTTCCAGGCAATCACAACGTCACCATTAGCATCAGCAACCAAAGTGGCTTGACCTTCGGGTATAGATAACTCTGGGGCCGCAAGAACCGGAGGTGCTTCGAGCTTGATTGCCAGAATATCCGATTCAGCGAGCACCACATCGCCATTACCCAAACCCTCCACCTTGGCATAAATGGTACCGAATTTACCTAGCTCTAACTCAATCCCACTGGGGGTCGCCGGATGCCATCCAACAGCTTCAAAATTTGCCGAGGGGCTAAGCCCGAGGCGCCAACGTGTCACGCCTTGCGGGCCTTTACCCCACGCAAGTTTTAAGCGTGGTTTCGGCAAATCGGCCTTGGGATCAGCAGTATTCTGGACAACCATTTTGGACGGTGCAATCCGCAGGGCTCTGGTCTCCGACCAATCCGAAACCCCGACGTCGTTGCTTGATCGGATACTCCAGCGGTACACTCCTACGGTTGCGAATTTTGCGGTATAAGTTGGTTGTGCTACGCTCTGTTCGCCCTGCACCGGATAAATCTTGCCGTCAGCCCCCAAGCGCTCTAGTTTGACCGCATAGCCCTGAGCATTGGCGATAGAATCCCATTGCATAATCAGGCCATTCTGGGCCTCGGTAAGACTCACCTCGCGGTTATTCTCTGGAGTCTTTAGTTTAGGAACTGCCGGCGGTGGTTTGATCTCTCCTTTGATAATAGCGATTGTTCGTACTGCCGATTCCACGCGGCGCTGATTGATTTTTGAAATACCAACGACGCGCCATTTATAGGTACCCAGGTTGGCGAGCTCAGCGGCGATCTCATCTTGCTCCGCGTTTGCGGGCATCACCGTAGCATCCGACCAATCGGTGGCACGCGCCACTTTCACCTCGTAACTTTGAAAGGCGGCACTCGGGATCCAGGAAAAGCGGACCAGCGTCGCATTCGCTTTTGCCGGCATCATGATATTTTCTTTATCTCCCGGGGTTGCAAGCTCGGGAGGCGCGACCGCAAACGTCGTCAGCTTACTGACCATACTGCTCATCTTGAGGTTTGGCTGATCTTTCTTTACGGCATTGAGACGCCAGTAGTGTTCCCCAGACGTGAATTTATAGGACGCCTTCCCAACGCTACCTCTGACCTCAAGCCCCGATACTTTTTTGAGTACCGCGGGACTCGACCCAGTCTCGATAGAGACTAGATAATCGTCTGGGACGCCTGACCATCTAAACTGCACCGGCAGGTCACCGTTACCGATATCAATTAAAGCGCCCGCACTGGGCTCAGTTATTTGTAGTAATTTCTCTGTCTCTAGGCCCTTGGCCGCATCGAGACTCCCGCTCTTGCCTTGGTCCAGGGCAAATACCTTCCCTGCCGCCTCGGCCTTAACCTCCCCTTTCACAACCGCGACGCTAGCCTTCCCCCCTTTGTCGCGGCGTATGTTCATTTCAAGTTCTTTGTTGCCGGTAGCTAACTTAGTACCACCGATCTTGATCTCAAGAGCAGGTGCCACGGCAGCCTTATCTTTGTCGCCTGACTTGGGTGTCTCGCTTTTGACAAAAAGACCGCCGTTTACTAAGTCCAAGGAAATTTTTCCCTGTTTTTCCTCGAGCACTATGACGGAGTCGGGCTCGAGTTCAATGAGCGATTTAGACTCGCTCATCCGCAACTTTGCGCCACCAAGTCTGGATGCACGAATGGTATCGTGCGGAAAAAGTGTTTCGCCCTTTTTCACTGTTTCCCAAATCAAATTGTCACTTGGTTTACGCTGAATAAATTGCGGGTCACTCTCGAGATAGGCGATTGGCGGAATATTTAGACGCCTTCTGGCAATCGGCGCTGTGCGCTGATACCACCAGAACGTAGCGTAAATTCCTAACACCGAAACGCATGCGGCCGGAATAAGCCGCATTGACATGCTCTGCATGTGCGTCACCCGTGGTAAATAAGTTTTGTTTGGGATATAATTAGTATATATCTTTCAGCCGCCTTTATGAACCCAACCATCTAAAATTACTGCCATAAAAATCCATCACTCCTGTCAGATTTTTGACACCAATTGCGACCTCCCATGACGCGACGCTTACACTTTCCCATCGCGGGAAAAATCATCATCGTCACGCTGACAGTGCTCCTGGCAGCGGTGATCCCGATTGCATTTAATGCGTCTGAACTATTTCGTGACAAGTTTGGCGAGCGGGAAGCCTATGCCAATATGTCTCAGACGCAGACACGCTCGGCTCAAATCGAAGCTATACTGCGTAATATTCAGGAAAAGTCCTCAACTCTTGGCAAATTGGTTTTGCAGCGCTACGCCGCGCATGGCAACAACCCGACGTCTGAGGAATTCCTAAAAAGTCTCGAGGAAATCCGATTTATATTTAACCGAGGCGGCGACCTCATTTCCCTCAAGGTCTACCATCGCGACGGTAAGAAAACTGTACTTGTCGCCAACCTAGTAAATCAGGACACACTGAAAAACTACAATCTTAAGCCGAGTTTTCTCGACACCTTAGACAAGGTGATAAAGCCGCCTTTGGCGGCCGCCTTGGCAGGCGAGGTCACAACCAAAAATCGCAGTGTTGTCGGCAAGCTGGGGATTCTCACCATCGGCCTTCCCATCGCCAAGAGTGGTAACGGTCAGGTGACACATGCGGTGTTGGCCGATATTAGTTTGGCTCCCATCCAGCAATCCTTTCGCAACACTGGTGAGCGCACCATCTATCTCGTCGATAAATCAGGCGTAGTGCTAGCGCATCCGCAGGAAAAGCTGGCGCTCAAGCATACCAGCTTCGCCAAAGTGCCTGTGGTCAAGCAGGCCATCAACTCACCTATGGCCCAGGGGCAGCTTAGGTATCAAGATAAAGATACGGGGCAATTTAATATCTCAGCATTCTCGCGCACTTCATTTGGCCTATCGGTGATCTCGGAAGCCTCTGAGTCCGTGATTTTGGAACCAGCTCGATTAGTTCAGCGCGAAGCGCTATTCATCACAGGACTCGTGGTATCGGCGGCTTTCTTCATTATATTTTTATTCTCACTGACGCTTACGCGTCCGATCGAAAAGCTAGTGCAACTGACAAAAGTAGTCGCCACAGGTAACTTCGATGTCGACCCTGGCAACATAGCCAAAGCTAGGGACGAAGTGGGCACACTAGCTACTGCATTTGGTGCCATGCTTCATGGTCTCCGTGAACGCGAAAAAGTGAAGGCTTTGTTCAATAAATTTCATGGCTCTAGCGTCACCGAGAGCTTACTGGCCAATGATCAAGTCTCGATCGGTGGCACCAAACGTGCCGTGGTTGTGCTGTTCAGTGATATTCGGTCGTTTACGAGTTACAGCGAGAGCCGCAAACCGGAAGAAGTCGTCAGCATGCTGAACGAATACTTCGGCTACATGGTGAACGTGATCCATAAAAATCATGGCGTGGTCGACAAGTTTATCGGTGACGCTATCATGGCCGTCTGGGGTGCGCCGCAGAGTACGGGAGACGACACTTATCACGCGGTGCGTGCCGCGATAGATATGCGCCTTGCTCTCGCCGACCTGAACAAAATCCGCATCGGCCGTGGCGAGGACCCCATCATGATCGGCGCGGGTCTCCATTGTGGTGAGGCGATCTCTGGCACTATTGGATCAGAAAATCGCATGGAATACACAGTGATCGGTAACACAGTTAACACTACATCCCGGATCGAGGCATCGACCAAAGCCTTTGGCGCTGATCTTCTCATTAGCGAGGATCTGGCTAATAAGGTCAAAGAGCGCTTTATGATCGAACTCGCCGGCAAGACTGAGGTCAAGGGGCGATCCGAGGTGCTGTCACTTTTTAAGGTCAAAGGCACGATTGCCGCTGATGGCAAGAAAGATATAGTCAGCACCCCGTACTCCGACTACGAAGCCGAGGCTGCCGACAAAGTTAAGCTGGTTAGTTGACTAGAACCGCCGCGTCCGACTGGTACCCACCGCTTTGCTTGAGCCGCCCAGCGCCAGTGGGCCGCCGGCAAGGAGACGATCTCCGGCCGCCTTGAGAGAGCGACTGGTCAAAAATAGCGCGTAGAGATCACCGACGATGTCCTGCATTGCATCAGTCGTGACAACATAGCCGAACTTAGAGGCTTGGGCATGCGACTGGATAATTTCCTCGATCGCCGCCCTGGTGGCACCTTCAAATGCACTGCTCATAAACACCTCCGCTGATCTTGCTTTGATTATCTCACAGGTATGAGAACGATCTGCAGCGGTGGGTAAAGATTACCGCCCGGCAGCCGATACCCAGATGGGTAGCTTTGCTGGCGGGCGGTATCCCATGATCAATCAGCTTTACATTTGGACCATCGATTTGATGATCGCCATGATCGCTTATTTTTGGTTGCACTCTCCGACACTTGGCTAACTCACTCAGTGATGAGCGCCAGCCATAGCCTCGTTGAGCAGCGGATCAGCAATAGCCACCATGGGGTAGCGACGGCCAAACCGGAAGACACTGGTCAGGAAGAGTCCTAGGAAGCCCAAGAACGCACCGATCTCAATCCATGGCACGGTCCAGCGGGTGGGCTCGATCGTGGTCGGGATCACAATCATGAGTGACACCAGCCACTGCGCCAACAGGATCGAACTACAGATCGGGATGGCAAAGCCAGCTGTCCACTTAGCGAACTTCGGCAGCAACGAAAACAGCGGCAAAATAAAGACCGCAAAGAAGATGATAATGAGGAGCGGTTTCCACGGCCCTTGTAGACGTGTGATGAAGAATTGCGTCTCCTCAGGCATGTTACCGTACCAAATCGTCAGGATATGGGCGTAAGTCAGGTAAGCAAAGAAGATGGTGAACCCGTGCATCATCTTGCCAACGTCATGGAACTGCTGGCGCTTAACTAGCTGTCCAATCGCTGTGCCTTTGGTTAGGTACATGAACAGCAGCAGCGACGCCATTAGCGACTGCATCATCGCCGCGAACGACCAGCCGCCCCAAAGCGTCGAGTACCAGGTTGGGGAGAGCGACATCGTCACGTCAAAGGCGAGTAGCGAGAACGTCAACGCATAGATCACCAGCACTGGAGCTGACCAGTGGCGCAGACTTTTTTGGGCCTGCTGTCCTAATTGCTCACCCTCGGCCTTGTTGCCACCAATCATGGCCATGTCACCACGGAGCTTAACCCGCAGCTGCCAAAACGAGACGAGGACAATGAGGGCCAGTGCGAACAGGTCGCGAGCCACCATAAAGCCGGGCTTCAGCCAGTCCCGTTTACCGGGGAATTCTTCGATGATGTTGGGATCTTTGATCCATGTGTAGAGATCCGTGGCGTGCCCAACCTTGCCGAGAATACATGCAAAAAGCACGGCGAAAAGCACGAAAGCCACCGGCAAAAAGCTGGCAAACGACTCGTGCAAGCGCATTACCGGGCGCCCCCACTTGGCACTGATCACGTCTTGCATGCAGGCAAAAACGGAACCACCAAGCGCGATGGCGAAGAAGAAGAACAAGTTGAAGACGTAACTACCCCAGGTTCGTGCCGCCTCGCCGGTGTAAAGGCCGGCGATAAAGGTCACCACCCCAGCTAGGATACAGAACATGAGTCCACCGCGAGCCGTTGCACTCGGTGGAAAAAAGAACTGCTGACGATGTTCGTATAGCGAATGCGAGCTCATCACGCCCCCTTCTGCAACAAGCGCAAGTGCCGGACGATGTACCAACGTTCCGATGGCGTGATGGCATAACCGTAGGCCGGCATGACATTCGCACCAAAAGTGATCCGGTAGAAAAAGAAGCCATCCTTGCGACCTTGGTAGGACTCGTGCGTCAGATCCGGAGGTACGATTCCGGGTAGCTTACCGCCCTTGGCGTTGGCGCCGTGACAAGGCTGACAGAAGGTCTCGTAATGTTTTTTACCTTTTTCCATACCCTGTGGATCGTTGGCGATCATTTCGGGCATGCCGTAAAGCTGCTCAGCCTCTTCCGGAGTCTTCACGTAAAGAATGGAGTTCATGGCTACCGAGCCCTCAGGTGGGTCTAGGTAGTCGCGTTGAGCTTTAGGCGCTGGCGAATCCGCCATGTCCGGAGCCCACTGCATTTTTGTACCAGTGCCATCGTAACGGCAACTAGCCAGCAGACCAGTCGCTAGGACTGCTGCAGTCATTCCAATTCTTGTCGCCAATGTGGTCATGTGTTCCTCACCTCTTCCGCACCGCAGTCACGCAAGAACTGGGCCTGGGGACTAGAGAGCTGCGCTCCCGGCAAAAAGATAGCAAAGCGATCATCGGTAGTACGGACGTCAAGGACACGGCGCTTAGGATTGGGAATCCGACCCATCACTAGCATGCCAAGAACTGTGGAGATGGCACCGAGTAGAATCGTAAACTCAAAGCCTAAGACCACGTAAGCCGGCAATGAAGCAATACCTGCAGTTTTACCGCCAACGACAATTGGCCAATCCCAGTCACAGGCCAGAGCCAGGCCGAAACCAGTACAAGTTCCCGTCAGAGCGCCAATCAGCGTGAAGGCGCGCACCGGACTTGCACCGAAGCCGCTAGCGTGCTCGATTTCGTGGTACGACGTAGGACTGAACACTTCATGCCCAGCAAAATCTGGCCGATCACGCACTTTTTCGATAGCCGTACACACGGTATCAAGATGTCTAAAGATTCCAATGATGCCAGTGTCAGGACTTTGGGTATTAGCCATGGTGGTGAGCCCCTCCATGCGCCTTCGAACTGAGCGGTTTCGGCATGATCAGCTTAATCTCCGAGAGCGAGACAATTGGGAAGAACTTCACGAACACCAGGTAGAACGTGGTGAACAAACCAAAGCTGCCGAGGGTGATCACAATCTCCCACAGACCCGGCTGCACGTGGCCCCAGCGCGCCGGTACGAAGTCTTCAACCAGCGAGGAGACGATGATGTTGTAGCGTTCGAACCACATGCCGACGTTGATCAAGACACAGATGACAAAAGCAACAGGGATGTTGTTGCGCACCCTGCGTGACCATAGGGCCAGTGGGAAGATACAGTTACAGAACATCATGACCCAGAAGTAGAAGCTGTAGGGACCGATCGCCCGCTTCTCGAAGAGAGCCCACTCGTAAGGGTTGCCGCTGTACCAGGCAACGAAGAATTCCAAGCTGTAGGCATAGAATACGATGGTCGATGTGAGCAGTGTGAGGCGCAAGCAGGCCTCTAAGTGCTCGGGCAGGATGAACTTCTCTAACCGGAACATGTAGCGCACGGGCAAGAGTAAGTTATACACCATCGCACAACCCGAGAGGATAGCACCCGCAACGAAGTACGGCGGGAAGATCGTCGTGTGCCAGCCTGGCTGAATCGACATGGCGAAGTCCCAGGAAACTACGGAGTGCACCGAAAGTACCAGCGGGGTTGCGAGGGCTGCTAAGAAGCCGTAACCAGCCTCGTAGTGCCACCATTGTTTAGCCGTTCCGCGCCAGCCGAACGACATGATGCCGTAGATCAGGCGTTTGAAACCTTTGCATCGATCGCGGATACTAGCTAAGTCCGGCACCAGACCCATGTACCAGAAGAGTAGCGAGGTCGTGAAGTACGTCGAGATTGCCATCACGTCCCAGAACAGCGGCGAGCGGAAGTTAACCCAGAGGTTGTTGGTGTTAGGCAGTGGAACAGCCCAGATCGCACCGTGCCAAGGACGTCCCATGTGAATGAGCGGGAAGACCAGAGCACAAATCACCGCAAAGATCGTCATAGCCTCTGCACTTCGGTTCACTGTATTCCGCCACTTGGCGCGGAAGAGAAAGAGAATAGCCGAAATCAACGTACCGGCATGACCGATACCGACCCAAAAGACGAAGTTGGTAATGTCGACTTCCCAGTACACCGGCGGCCGGAAGGTCCAGAGACCCAAACCGTAGGTGAAATGCAGCGCTACAAAAACGATTCCCACAAGTAAAGCCGACACCGACAGCGCAAGCGCTACGTAGTAGGCAGGATGCGGGTTCTCCAGGTTAACCAGGATCTCCGAATTTACATCCGAGATGGTCTTCGACCACAACTTTGAATCATCACTCATCAGCCTAGCCTCACTCCCTCAGAGTTAACCTGCACCCCTGATTATCCCTTCTTCTTGCTCTTCTCAACCGGCCGTGCCCCATGCTGCTCGCCGTGACCAGCCTCGCCATGGTCGCCGCCGTGGGCTCCGTGGTGAGCTGGCTTCGCCGTGAACGAGACCTTAGCCAAGTAGTTTACGCTTGGCATGGTTTTCAGGCCGTACTCCTTGAGCGAAGGTTCGCCGTTCAGAGCTAAGTAGGCCCGCAAATCCTTACGCTGCTGCGTGACTGGTGCGGCCGGATCAAGCAGGTTACCGAAGGCAATCGCCTCGGCAGGACATGTTTGTTGGCAAGCGGTCTTCACCACGTTACCAGGCTGACCCACGGGAATGCCGTTGAGTTTTTCTTTGTGACGCGCGTCACGTACACGCTGGTAGCAGAACGAACACTTCTCCATCACACCACGCGTCCGAACGGTGACATCTGGGTTGAGTGCGCGCGGGTTGCGGTCAGTAAGACGCGCTCCCATGGTATTCCAACGATGTGTCCACCAGTTGAAGCGGCGGATCTTGTAAGGACAAGCGTTGGCGCAGTAACGAGTACCGATACAACGGTTGTAGGTCATCTGGTTGATGCCCTCAGGATCATGCGAGGTCGCAAACACCGGACATACACCCTCGCAAGGCGCCTGCGCACAGTGCTGGCATAGCATCGGCTGGAACGTCACCTCTGGGGCCTCTACCGACCCAGCAAAGTAGCGGTCGATTTGCATCCAGTGCATCTGGCGGCCGAGCAAGACCTGTTCACGGCCAACTTGCGGCACGTTGTTTTCGATCGTACAGGCGACGACGCAAGCGCTACAACCGGTACATTTAGAGAGGTCGATCGACATACCCCAACGGTGCTGTTGCTTGGGCATCGCTGGGTAGAGGTTCGGTACATCGTCAAGATCTTGGGTCTTACCCATGTTAGCCACCGCTGTTGCGATGGGCACTTCCTTGATGATGTCCTTACGGTTGGCAATGTCGTTGTGCTTCTGCGTCTGCGCTAGTTCAAACACGCGTCCAGTCGCCGTTAGCTTGACTTGCTGACCATAGGTCACAGGAGCTCCCGTGAACTGGTCCTGAGCGCGCGCAAAGGCCACCAGCGGGTTGACCCCGTTGCCACCTTGAACTGTACCATTGGCTTTACTATGGCCGTTACCGCGAGGCACTACTACGGTGTCGGGATGAAGGCCAGGAAGCGGGTAAACCGAAGCCTCAAAGCTGCCAGCGGGACCTTCGACTTTAACCACATCAAACTTACGCAGACCGAGCTTAGCCGTGGTCACGGGGTTGATCGCGACCCAAGTATCCCACGTGATCGTGGTCAGGGAGTCTGGAGTCTCCTGCAGGGCCGGCTTCCAGGCATGGCGCCCGTCACGGAGGCGGTAATCGAGAGGCGCCACCAGGCGCAGGCCACCACTACCGGTATCGGTGTAGCGGAAGCTGCTCGCTAGGTTGCCGCTCAAATCAGGTACGACCTGAGTCGCGTTGCGCCCGTCATAGCCGTGCTGCAATACGAGATCGAAGTAGTTGTCAGCTGGAACGTCATTGCGTCCAACCAATGTGCGGATATCGTCCCACTTCTTCTTAAGATAGGCACGATAGTTTTCGTAGCCCAGGGGCTTCTTGGCGTAGGCTGCGATCCACATCAGGATGTCTTCAGTCTGACGGCTGTCCGTGGTCGGACGTACTACCGGCTGACGCACGCTCCATAGCCCTGCAACGGATTGCTCATCGCCCCAGGACTCGAGCCAATGGTGGGTGTTGAGCACGTACTTCGCATACTGCGAGGACTCATTGGGGAAGTCACATAGTACGGCTACAGTTGGAATTTTTTCCAACACTTCGCCCACTCCCCACGATGGTGGCAGCGTGAATACCGGATCGACGTCAATCAGGAAGAGTACGTCAATGTCTCTGGATTCGGTCATGAAGCGCTGGAGGTCACCCGTAGCGACGGGAGCCGTCAGCCAGTCCTTCTGCAGGAACAGGACGGTCTCGTAAGCACCGACGAGCTCGTTGGCTAAAATAGCCGCTAGCTGCAGCGTAGTCGCATTCTCGTCAAAGGCGGAGCCGCCAGCGAGAACTACGGATTGGCTAGCGAGCATCTCTTCGGCCAGTTTGTCGAAGTTTGCTTCGCTGTAACCAACGCGGTCGTAAGCGCCACTCAGCAGTGCAGCGTTCGCACTAAGGACAGCTTGCGCCTGGGAGCGTGCCGCAGCAGAGCCCTTGACGGCGGAGTTCTTCAGTAGGGAGTTAACCAGCAGCAGGGTCACCACCGTCTCACTACCCGGAGCGATCGGATGGCGGTAATCAGAGCGGGCACCTGTCAGCGTGAAGAACGACTCAAATTGAACATGCTTGGATTTGTCAGCACCGCGGAACGAGTGGCCCTCGGTGTAAGTCTTGGTGTTGTATAGAAGCGAGGTACCAACGTCGAGGAAGTCAGCACCTACACCGACAATCACCTTAGCCTTTGACAGATCGGAACGCGGAACCGCATGGAGACCGTAGGCGATCTTGTGGGCCTCAGCGGTGGCTTCTGCTAGCGAGTTGCTGTCGTAGGTGTAGAGCTTATCTGCGCTCGACCCGACCTTCTCCAAGAATTCCTTGAAGAACCCATGACGATGGCCCGTCGAGCCATTGGTTAGGATACCAATTTTGGGAGAGGTCAGTTTAGCCGCAAAGTTCTCGAATACATCATTCCACTCAGACGGCTCGATCTTACTGCCAAAGCGGATCGTCGGACGGGCTTGGCGCTCCGGGTGAAACAGAGCCTGCAAGCTGGCCTGACCAACGGTACACAAACTGCCGGTGTTGACCGGATGCTCGGGAAGACCCTCAAGCTTGGTAGGACGACCCTCGCGCGTACGCGCCATAACACCGCAACCTGCCGAGCATTCGCCGCAGGTCGTGGCAAAATGTACGGGCTCGCCCGGCCAAGTGTCGGTGGGCTGATTGACGAACGGTATCGCCTTCTCGACTGGGCGCTGGACACAGGCAGCCGTGCCGGCCACTGCAGATGCGCTGAACAGCTTGAGCAGGTCGCGACGATCGACCGAGAAGGCACGGGCCTTCGGACTTTCGCCATCAGACTCACTGCGCTGCGCTAGATCCGGTAAGCGCTCCTCAACGCCCTTGTAGTAAGGACCCTCGACGAAAGTCTTGGCGGGAGCCTCAAACGGTCCGTCCGTCGGTGCAAACACCTCTTGTCCGCGACGCGGATCGTCGCCGGCGGGAACGGGAGCAAACGGTGTCTCCGAACTGTGATCCGGTTCTCTGGTCGTACTCAAGTCTCGCTCCTCGGGAAATCTGGGGGTCACGTACCGCAATCCCCCCCGGTCAATGGCAGCGCCGCGTCGCTAACGAACGACTAGCGCTCAGACAATTCAGTAGTGACAAGCAACGCATTCAAGCTTGGCTTTGCGCTCTTTGTGGCAACCGATACACCAGCCCATCTGGAGCGGCGCTACCTGCTCGACCACATCCATCTCTTGAACTTTGCCGTGACATTCCTGGCATTCGATACCAGCACCGCCGTCGGCTTTGTTGGTCACGTGAATCTTGTGCGGGAAGCGCACGAAGTCAGGAAGATCGTGGACTTTGATCCACTTGATGGGATCGTTGTTTTTATAATGTTCCGTCACTTTTTGGATGTTGGGCTTATCGGTCGCAACCAAGCGGTGACAACCCATACAAGTGTTCAGCGGCGGAATACCTGCCGACGATGAGCGGCGCGCCGCAGAGTGGCAGTACTGACAAGGGATCTCGTTCTTGCCCGCATGCAACTTATGACTGAAGGGGATCGGCTGCTCCGGCTTGTAGCCGACGTTATCTACGGTGTCACCCGGAGTGTACATCCACCAGGCGGATGCCGGTTGGGCGACCACGAGGGCAGCCAATGACAGAACCAGGGCCAGAAACGGCTTAAGGCAAGAGCTGATAGAGGATCGCAACAACGGCCTCCTTGCAAAAAGGGACGCAGCTTATGGACAACGAGCAACAGGTAGTAGCGCAAAAATTCACAATTCCGGACGCATACGTCACACCCTCAGGCGTCGCATGATACTGTCAAGAATGTGCTTATTAGCTGTAGCATAATTTTCCTGAAGGTCCAATAGTTTGTGAGCAAAATATAAGTCCGAAACCGACCGCCCACCGGTGAAGATTGTGTTAAGTATAACCTGTAACGCCCGCGACAGTAAGGAAGCCCGATCATGACCTCCACCACCTTTAAGCTGGCGACTACCTACCAGCCCCAGGGTGACCAGCCCCAGGCTATCGGTGCCCTCCGGTCTGGTGTCGAGTCCGGGCGACGCCATCAGGTCCTGATGGGGGTCACGGGCTCGGGTAAGACCTTCACCATGGCCAACATCATTGCCCAGCTCGGGCGCCCGGCCCTGATCATCGCTCCCAACAAGACCCTGGCCGCCCAGCTGTTCGCCGAGATGCGGGAGCTGTTCCCTGACAACGCCGTCGAGTTCTTTATTAGCTACTACGACTACTACCAACCCGAGGCCTACGTCCCGAGTAGTGACACCTATATCGCCAAAGACGCCTCGATCAATGACGACATCGACAAGATGCGCCACGCCGCCACCAGATCACTCTTTGAGCGCCGCGATGTGATCATCGTGGCCAGCGTTAGCTGCATTTACGGTCTGGGGTCACCATCGGCCTACTCCAAGCTCGTCGTGCCGCTAGCTAAGGGGCAGGAGATCAGTCGCAACGACCTCTTGCGCGCCCTGATCGAAATTCAGTACGCACGCAACGACATGAATCTGACGCGGGGACATTTTCGCGTCCGCGGGGATACGGTCGACATCCTACCCGCTCACCAAAGGGACGAAGCTGTGCGTGTCGAGTTCTTTGGCGACGAAATCGACAGCCTGCAACTCGTTGATGCGCTGACCGGCAAAGTCATCCGCACCGTGGAGGAGCTGACGATTTATCCCGGTAGCCATTACGTCACCGACCGCGGTGATCGCGACCAGATTATCCGCGAAATCCTGGCTGATCTCGGCCTCCGCCTACGGGAACTCAAGGCCCAGAATAAATTAGTCGAATATCAGCGCCTGGAACAGAGGACGATGCATGATGTCGAAACCCTCGAGCATCTTGGTTATTGTCCTGGCATTGAGAACTACTCAAGGTATCTCACGGGTACGGCGCCTGGACAGCCGCCACCGACCCTGCTCGACTATTTCCCGCGCGACTTTCTAACGATCATTGACGAGAGCCACATCACTAACCCGCAGCTCAACGGGATGTATCGTGGCGACCGCGCTCGTAAACAGGTTTTAGTTGACTTCGGATTTCGCTTACCATCAGCGCTGGACAATAGACCGCTAAACTTTGACGAGTTTCTGACGCGTTCAGGCGCTCTCATTCATGTCTCTGCTACACCGGGCCCCTACGAACTCCAGGCCGCTGGCGGTCAGGTGATTGAGCAAGTGATCCGCCCCACGGGACTCATCGATCCCCAAATTGAGGTGCGTGCAGCCAAGGGTCAAGTAGACGATCTCTACGGAGAAATCGTCAAAACCGTAGGGCAAACAGGCCGCGTCCTGGTGACGACGCTGACAAAACGCATGGCCGAGGATTTGAGCCGCCATTTTGCTGAAATGGGCATCAAGGTGCGCTACCTGCATGCTGATATCGACAGTTTGGAGCGCGTGGAATTACTCCGCGATTTACGTAAAGGCGTCTTCGATGTCCTGATCGGCATCAACCTTCTGCGTGAGGGACTTGACCTCCCCGAAGTCAGACTCGTCGCCGTGATGGATGCTGACAAGGAAGGATTTCTTCGCTCGCGCTCATCGCTCATCCAGGTGGTCGGACGTGCTGCACGTAATAGTGAAGGCCGCGTGATTTTCTATGCCGACCGCATCACCGATTCGATGCGGGCATGTATGGATGAAACTGAGCGACGCCGCCTAATTCAGCAGGCCTATAACGAAAAGCATGGCATCACACCACAGACCATTATCAAGAGCCTGCCACTTGATCTCCGTAAACTTTACGGCCTAGATCCAGAGCCTGAAGTTGAGTCTGCAGCGTTCGCCAAACTCGCCGAGGCTGGAGTCGAAAATGTCGAAGCACTTGAGAAACTGATCGGCTCAAAACAGAAAGAAATGAAAAAGTTCGCCGCCGCCCTTGAGTTTGAGAAAGCCGCCGAACTCCGCGACGAGATTTCACGCCTCAAATCAGCACTCATGGCGTTGGCCGGTGATGCGTCCGCCCTTCCAGGCTCCGGACTCACGGAGGGCGGTGCTTGAGAGCCGACCTTAGCATTGATCTGCGCGAAAAATTGCGCCAGCTACCGAAAGATCCCGGCTGCTATTTAATGAAAAATAGCCTGGGCAAAATTATTTATGTCGGCAAAGCCAAGAGTCTGAAATCTCGAGTGGCCCACTACTTTGTGCCGCCGTCGCAACTAGATTTGAAAACACGTGTCCTTGCTGGCCAAATTTATGATGTCGAAATCATCATCACTCAGACGCCGCTCGAGGCCCTGCTGCTCGAGCGCACCCTCATTAAGCACCACAAGCCCCAGTTCAATGTCCTGCTGCGCGACGATAAGGAATATCCTTATTTGCGCATTAATTTTAAAGAGGACTGGCCGCGACTTGAGAGGGTCCGACGACGGCGCGATGATGGCGCGACCTATCTGGGCCCGTTTGGCAGTTCAGGGCAGCTACGTCTGCTGCTAGATGCAGCCTACCGCATATTTCCATTGATACGCTGCTCACGCCACGAATTCACTAATGCCCGGCGCCCGTGCAACTACTACCACATGAAAATGTGTCTTGGTCAATGCAATCTGCCGGTGGATCCTGAGGTATATCGGTCCATTGTGCAGAGCGCCGTTGATTTCGTTGCGGGACGCAGCAAAGAGGTAGCTAAGCTGATCGAGCAACGCATGCTCGCAGCAGCTGAGGCAGAGAATTTTGAGTTAGCGGCGATTTACCGCGATCAGTTACAGGCGTTTGCAGCGGTCACCGAGAAGCAGTCAGTGGTCACTGGTGACGTTGATGATGCCGATATTTTTGCCTGTACACTGACGGATCATAAAGCGTCGTTTCACGTACTAACCGTGCGTGACGGCAAGCTCATCGGCGGCGATAACTTTTTGCTCGAAGCGCTGCTGCAGGACGACAAGGAGGCACTAGCAGCGTTCCTACTCCAGTACTACGACGGACGGAGCCTCCCGAGCGAAATAATTGTACCGGAACAACTCGAAGACGATGATGATCTCCGCAACGCCCTGCTCTCGGGGCACCCAGAGGCTACGAAACTTGATCTCCGGTGGCCACAGCGTGGCACCCGCCTTGATCTAGTCGAGATGGCGCAAAAAAACGCCGCTTATCGCCTGACAGAAATCGCGCGGCTTAATGAAAAAACTCAGGTCGAGCTCCGCATGCTGCAGGAACACTTGAGACTAGCTAGGTTTCCGCGTCGCATGGAATGTATCGATATTTCGAACATCCAGGGTACCGCAATTGTCGCTAGTAATGTTTGCTTTATCGACGGTAGGCCTGCCAAAGATCAGTATCGCCACTACGTCATTAAAGAAGTGAGTGGCGCTCCGGACGACTTTGCGAGCATCAACGAGGTTGTACGGCGCAGACTGGCGCGCGCCGCGCGCGATGGTGACTTGCCTGATCTCCTCGTCATCGACGGCGGCAAGGGCCAACTCAGCGCCGCGGCTGCGGCAACTAACGACTATCCAGAACTAAATTTTGATCTAGTATCACTGGCAAAAAGCCGCACAAATAAACGGGATCGTCGGACTTTTATGGACAAAAGCGCACCTGAGCGTAGCTTTGAGCGCGTGTTTTTTCCGGATCGCGACGCCGCACAACCACTCGCTCCGGGCACACCTGAATTTCGTTTATTAACGCAAATTCGAGATGAAGCGCATCGCTTTGCCATCACCCATCACAGGCAGCGTCGCAGCAAGCTTGCGCATGGTTCCGATTTAGAGTCTATCCCTGGCATCGGACCCACAATGCGCAAAACTTTACTCACAGAATTCGGCGGTTTAGACGGTCTACGGCAGGCAACGCTCGCACAATTAAAGGCCGTCAAAGGTTTAAGAGAAAGCAGCGCTGTGGCACTTTTCAGCCATTTTCGCAGCCAAGAAGACGACAGTGAGGCGTGATGCTAGATCTACGCTAAACCACCGAAATCGTTGCATCAGCCATTTTTCTAATGATTCTCTCAGACTTTTTGCATTAGGGTCCTCAAGCTTTTGCAGCATTGAGATGCAAATGAATGTGTGAATTAATGAGAATTAGCGGGAAATAGATGATTTTGACCCAAACAAAGAGAAATCCTGTGCGTGCATATAGCAAGTGCGCTCACGTCGTGATGACTCTGAGTTTTGGTATTCTGATCGGGCTGCCTGCTAGCGCTAAAGATCGAACTCCTAAAGATCGAACCGTGGCGCCACAATCCCACCGCGAGTCTGCGAGTTTACTCGGACCTTACACCTTAAGTCTAAACGAGGGCCTGCGCGAATTGATGATGCGCTCGCAACTGGCAGAACTCGGCTTAATGGACAAACATGCAAGCAGTGCCGCTGTTGTGCCTTTGCTGCAGAATCTACCAACCGTACTTCCGAGCGCCGGATATATTTCTAGTGGATTCGGCATGCGGCGGTCTCCATTTAGCGGCAGACGCAAGCATCACAGCGGACTTGACATCGCCGTTGCTTACGGGTCTCCGGTGAGAGCCACGGCCGCAGGAGTTGTCACCGAAGCTGGCTGGCGACGTAATCTGGGCTACACGGTCACGATCGATCACGCTAGCGGGATCAAGACTCGGTACGGGCACAACGCAAAACTGCGCGTAAGTGTTGGCGACGAAGTCCAACGCGGCGACATGATCGCCCTCGCAGGTAGCACCGGCCACAGCACTGGATCTCACGTCCATTACGAGGTTTGGGTGCGCGATCACCGCATAGATCCCACGACAATGCTCCTTAGCCCTACCGGGGATTACACGCCCGTTGGCACAACTGCTTGGGCTTCGGACGAGCCATCGAACCCCCCATTACCCTCAGCACTTGGTTTAGGTGGTGACGAAGATGACGGACTGGGCCGCGTTTGCACGCGCCAGCACCTACCGATGACAAAGCATCGTACTAAGAAACCCTTTTGAGTTTGACAAACCTTCCGTCGACTCCAGTCAATCCGGCTCGAGCTTTAATACCCGTCTGTGATTCAAGAAATTCAATCACTCCCAGCTGCACATCACCAGTGTTCGGAACCACTGTGTTAGCTGATGCCGCTCCGTTAGCTTCTACAAGCCCCTCAACATCCCAAGGGACAGCCGCTGTAGGCTGTGCAGGATTGGCGATCACGTCATTCTTTGTCTGATTGATCATCGCCTTATTGGCGTAGAGTTGATCGTCTAGAAGACTCGCACCTTTCGGACCTAAGACTAGGGCAAAGCTAGTCTTACTGTCGGCCATGTTTACGTCACGTCCGCCCTCGGAATGAACGACGACAACCATTTTCTTGCCGTTGGCTATGGCCTTTGCCAGGACATTGAGCCCCATTCCGAGTTGTCGCATGGCTTCCACATAACTAAGTGCCTGCACGGTAGGGTTGCCGCCGCCTCCGTCGGTGGCGCTATCTGCCGTTCGCCCATCGAGATCAGTTGCATTTAAAAAGAGAGAAAAATTACGCACGGGATTGCCCGGTAAATCGAGCGATGTGACGACGTATTTACACTGACCGAGAAATTCACTCGCAGCGCCGACCATGCGACGATTTTGATTCTGCGCGTTACCTTGCGCCGCTTGTAAAGTCTGACGTGTCTTTTCCAAACTCGCAGCTGCATCCAGATTTGTCATGCCAGCTTGAAACTGCGCAATACTATCGACTAAATCGCGCCTTAGTTTCGGATCTTTCTGAACGATCTGGTCCATCTTATAAATCACATTTTGCTCAAGTGGCTGACGGTCAGCATAGCTTTTGCCGACAAATTGACTGATTTGCGACACATAAGCTTGAACCGAACGGCTGTTGACAACTACTGCCTCACCATCTTTACCCAGCACTGCATTACGACTGATCGAGCCCTCAGCTTGGTCGTAAGCCTCGCCCATCATGAAGCAGGTGATACCCAGAGGACTCGTAATTAGCCCTGTAGACTGAGCAAACAATGTGACGTCCGGCTGAGTAGCACGTAGCTTGCAGCCTTTCAGCGCATGATTGTTCATGCTTATCTGGCCGAGCCCGAGAAAGGCCTGTACCGCAACCTTATCAGCACTGAGAGGCGCAATGTCGGCAGAGCTCAGCCCGCGAGCGTTAGCGGACGTTTGTGCTGCATCACCATCGGCCGTGCCGTTTTGTAAAATGTCGGCAAACCATTTGTTAAAACGGAGATTACGCCAACGCGCGTTATCACTGATGAGATCCAGGCCTTTACCTATTAAAAGATCTTTAGCTGCGCCCATCTTTTCCGATCCCAGCTTCATACCAGCCGCAGTATCGATCGTGACGCTATTGTCTGGGTTCAGCTGCCCAAGTTTAAAAACCAGTGGCGTGAAAACATGGTTGCACACCTTGATCTGAACCAGAGTCCATCCGGCTGGCGTCGCCTGAGCGTTTGCAAACGGTACGCCGAGTCCCCCGCGCCATGCAAGGTCCATCATCTGAAAGGCATCGTAAGGATTGACACCAAGCAGGTGAGCCAGTCGCGAACTCGGCCAATGATCGATGTAATCACCGATCAACGGTATCCCTAGGAGCTGCTCAAGTCCGATAGCACCGACCGCGCCTTTGGCACCGATTTTAATTAAAGACCGCCGATTTAATTGATACTTCATATTGTTATCTCGCTAATGCGAAGGCGTAAGACGCAATGAGTGAAGCCACTGCGGTACGCATCCCATCAACACCTTCGGCACATATAGCACCCAACAGTGCTGCTGATTCGGTCATCTCAATTGTATTCGGGTTAATGCCCGGCAGACACCTTGTCATCATCGCCAGAGCCTGCTCCTTGCCCGCACAGCTGCAGTTAGGATTATTCGGTGCACAGTTATGAGCCACGACGTTGCCAATCGTCTCCAAAGATCTGAGATATGTGTCGGTCAATCCATCCGCCGAGACACTGGTACGCGAACCCGCTTCGAGATCGAGCAAATTACCTCTCTCCTTATCGATGATATCATCGTTGCTCGCGTATTGAATTGGTAGAAGAAAACGAATGCGGCCGTCAGCTCCCTTTGGGGTCGAACTCAGGTTATCGGGCATAAGCATATCAGTAGTCACCTTAAGCATATCAGGACCAACACAGCTCTCCACTGAACTACGAAGCAACATAACATCTTTAACTTGAAATCCCGCACCGGAGCTACTGATGTCACGTTGTACGATACGCTCCTCCGCCACCGGCGAAACCGCCGGCGTGGATCCTGGTTTTTTTTTGACTAAGCTGGTTATCTTTGCTCTATCATCACGAGAGCACCCTACGAATGCGATCGTGAAGACTAATAGTTTAACTATAGAAACCCTGAATATCATCTCGTTACCTCTTGCATGCAAAGGTCTCGGTGCCAAAATAAGCTGTGATCATGGGAGCCAGCAAACCCTTCCCAGATTCGGAAGCCTCCTTGACTTTGACGATAACCTCTTCCGTTGTTGTGGAAAGGTTACTAAGGGCCCTTGGTAAGTGCCGCGCTAAACCACCCGCGACGATACGCCCGTCGCTACCAACCATGTAGGCAGCTAGATCCTTGACCGAGTTCATGATGACTTCGTTGCCAGCGTTACTTGAAGCGCCGATACATGCCTGTTCTGTCTCATCGACATCGAGTAGACTTTTCAAGAAGTCCGCCGTCACTGCTTGCATAGGACCCGTCAGATTCAGCTGATTGACCATATGTTGACTGGTAGCCGTGGCAAAATCTGGGTCACTGCTATCGATGTTGGCGTCTTTGCCATATATCTTACCGAAGACGTTAAAGGGCCTGAACAAAATCGAACCCGCTGCCATGTGCCGATCGATATGGCAACTCTGACAAAGGTTTGCAGACATTGGGATTGCAGAACTCCCCATCCAAGCTACAGTGGCTGAACCTTTTTCCCCGCGGAAATCCTTAGTCTTAAGACAAGCAGGGAGAGGATTAATGTCGGCTCCGCCTTTGACACCATCTAAACCAGGTTTTAGTACGTCGCCTTTGAGTACGTACTGCATGAGCGCAGCACGTCCGTAATTGTTGTTACCGTTCAGGAAGGAACTAGGCTTCGACCTTAGATAGCCGAAAGTTGTAAAATAAGACCCCCGTGGAGAGGCCATCGTGCACGGGGTCCAACCTGACTGCGGAACCTGGCATCCATAAAGAGCTGCCGTATTGGGAGTGACCATCACATCAGAGCCGAGTAAGATGTCCCTGTAACTAGTTTTGTCGTAGGCGGTCAGCAAAAGCTGATAAAATTCCTGCTTGAGATCATCTGCTTGTACGGCGCTAATCACGCTGTCGAAGGGCTTGATGCTGCCACTTCCTGAGAGCTTATTGGCAAACTTACGCAGCGTTTTACCCTCGAACTCGGCCTTCCAAGCAGCATCACTCAGGATACGCGCACTGAGCGCTCGGCGATCTGCCTCAGAGACTGGGTCATCGAGAGGGCCTGTCGCAAGTTTAAACTCAGATTCAAGAGGCTCTCGACTAAACGCATCATTGATCAGCCGGCGGATAAATTCTCTCGCGGTCGACGGCTGGGTACATTTGAAGTTCAGGATCACGCCTACGTTGCCAATTTCATTTTTCAGCTCGCTACCGGACAAGATCGGCAGTGCATCCTGAACAGCCGCTGGCATCTCGATGGTCATCCATTTCACCAATGGCAGTAACTGTGCTTTAGCCTCAGGTGACATCTGCCCCAGGGGCATTGGTTCCGGCTTAGTACCCATGAGATCTCGAGCCTTAAAGAGGACTGAGGCGAACACTTTGGGGGCGGCTGTGTCGACAATCAAAGTCTGTTTGCTGAAACTATCCAGCTCCATCGGCCAAAAGCTAGGCACAGAACCAGTCTTGGTATCGTGACACGTGGCACACTGACTGATGAGGTACTTGATGGCAGCCTCGTCGCTCAGAGGTTGAACGCTCTCAAGTAGTTTATCCAAACTCAGTAAGCTCTCCGCCTTGGTGACGTTACCCAAATTTGCTTCGCAGGCACCACCCTTGTCACATTTGTTGCCGCTCCGAAGATCAACCGACTTTGCTGCGGCGAGCCCTTTATCCTGTTTGGAGCAGCCCCATGGCAAAACCGACGCGCCCAAAACGATCGCGCAGAGCCCAACGGCTCTGAAAGATTGCAGAGTGTGTCGCATCAAAGTCATAAAGGCAGTGTCTCTCTGGTGTGTTTAGACCGTTCTGCCTCTACGCGCTGGTGCAAGCCCAGCCTAAAGAGCACTACGCTAACCGGAGCGCTCGCAAAAATATCTTTCGGCAAAATGAGACGAAATCTTTAGAGGATTATATTATTTCAATATTTTTAGTATTTTATGGTATATCGAAAAATCTGGGTGCAAACCTCAGAACTGACAGGTTCCCTCAACATAACTGAGTTATCTAGAGGTTCACCTGTCTCAGGATCGTTAACGGTGACACCTTTCACACTCCCAAATCGGAAAAAAAACGAGGTCAGCGCGCTATATCATGCAGATACCTATCGACTTACTGGAACAAGACACCCTCCGCAACGTGATCGAAAACTTCATCACTCGGGAAGGTACCGATTACGGTGATCATGAAGTTTCACTTGAAGCCAAAATCAATCAAGTGATGCGCCAGTTACGATCAGGTACGGTGATACTCGTTTTTGATGCTGAAACAGAGTCCGTCAATATCGTCCCTAAACCCTGACTGAATTGGGCACGTTAGGAAGTCTAGAATCAGTACGCGATGTCGAAAAAGAACGAGCGCTATTTGCTGAGTGTAATTAAAAAACCCCAGCAAAGTCATGCGTCAAATATAGTAAAAAAAGCGCCGTTATCACTAGACCAATAACCACCCATGCATCTGGATCAATAAAGCGCCGACGTTGAGCGACTTGATACAACTGAGCTGACACAGCTATCGAAGTAATGAACACAACGGAAAGACATGTGATCATATGAGAAAAATCGACTTTGCCTAACAAATCACCGGGAAAAAGCGCATCCAATGGCAATAAGATGACCATATTGAATGCATTGCTGCCGAATATATTCCCTGCGGCTAGCCCAAACGAACCACGTCTCACTGCAATGATAGTTGCGACCATTTCCGGCATCGAAGTGATACCTGCAACCAAAGTGGTACCTATAAAGGTGCGGCCAAGGTTTGAGTTGGTTGCTATCTGATCTGCAACTCTAGCTAATTCTGGCGCCACAATCAGCAGAGCTATGGTGCATAAGGCGTATTTAATCAGCACACCCCAAAGGGGGTGTGACATATTTAATTTTAGATTAATTGACGTCTTTATTTGACCAGATCTCAAAGCGTCTCTATATATTATTCTGGACCCAAATATATAAACAATCCCAACAATGATTGGCCCAGAACCCAAGCCACCAATTGTTAGATGACGGTCGAATTTAGAAAGTAGCACCATCATCGCGACGATACTCACCATCGCAATACTCAACACGCCAGATAGCGCATGTCGAGCAGCAGCGGGCCCAAACATCGCTCCCCTTTCCTTGTGGATCAAGTCAGCGACAGCCAAAATAAGTAGATTGAACAGACAACTACCAAACAAGTCGCCGACTGCAAGATTTGGCATACCCTTTAGGACAGCATGAGCATCGACTGCAAGTTCTGGAAGCGACGTTGCACCTGCAAGGACAATACTGCCGATAAATATTTGTCCGATACCAGTGATCTCCGACAGGCTCTCAGCGTAACGAACAAGCAGGGAGCCGATAAATAAAATTGCGCCCGTCAATAAGATCAGCTCAACATAAACTGGCAGCATGGTGTCACCCTAACTTGTGGATTTTATACCATATTTTTTATCAGATGTTTAGCCACTGAGGCGAGCCCTCTAGCTTCATTCTCAAGCCTGTCAGCCTCACAAATCGAACCTATGATTGATTCCAAGTAGGCTATGCATCGGTTATTTTTAAGAACCCCATCCCGACTCCCGAGGAGCATACGTCGTCGCAAATCCGTAGGTCGATCCTGAATGTAAATATACCCTGCTGCCTCTAGTCTCGTGATGGTCGGGGTTAAGGTACTTGGGTGCACTCCTGTGGTCTCTGCTAACGACCCTGCTGAAATACCCGGTTGGTCTAAAATTCTATTGAGCACCATCCATTGCACCAACGATACTCCGCACACTCGCTGTACCCGAGCGTTGAGATTATGCAGGTCGACACTCAACTCTATAAGAGCAGTAAAAAAACTACGTCCATTAAAGTTAGCAGCACTGGCCTTTATCTTAATTTGGTCTATTTGCATCTAGAATCCCGACACAGTCGAAAGACTGTCGTTTAGGCTTGCCAGAATCACGCATGACGCGCGCCATGATCGATAGCGCTCGATCAATTTCACCCTGGTCCTTGATGTAGAAGAGAGCAGCCGAGTTTGTGTTGTTGCCGACTCGAACAGTCAATAGGCTTTCATCACTTAATCTAAAAACATCTTCATCATTATCATCGTCACCAAAATAAACGGCGGATCGACATCCAACCTTCAACATCAACTCGAGCAGCGCAACTCCCTTGTGGGGCGAACCAGCCGAAATTAGATTTACCACGAACTTACCCATAACAATTCGTGGTGCCGGATCCAGCTGCGAACAGATCCGCAGAATTTCACCCTTAACAAATCGCTTATCCTCTGCACTACGGTAGTGTACAGCCAGACTGTACACCTTGTCCTCAACCCAGACGCCATTAAAATCCAAATCGCTTCTGAGTACTTCGCTCCATTTCTGTGTGGCCGAGTTCGCGTTCTTTAGTGATGCTGATCCGCTCGGCAATCCTTCGAGTCCGTGGTTACCGATGAAAAAATCAACTTTTGCGTCGATAATATTACGCAAATCATCTCGTGCTCGCCCGGATATGATAGCAACCGGGGCCATGCAAACAATTTCATCGAGAAGGATTCTAGTTTGCTGACCCATTTTTGCATCTCTTGGGTTTTCAACGATAGGGGCAAGCGTACCATCATAATCAAATGCGACTAGCGTATTAGCCATTGCAAAAGCCTCAAGAGCCCGAACGCCATCAACTCCAAGTAAATACTTCATATTCTTATAACCCCTCTGCCACCGATAATATCGATACTCGAAAGCGCACGTGCAAATCTGACTCGATCTGGATCTATACTCTCGCCGTTGCCTTGATAGAACTCCTTAACTCGGCCCATAAAACGATTTCTTGCTCTCATACGTGAAGCATCTATCAACATCCGACCCGCCCAACGATAGACATTTCGCTCCTTAACGATAGCTCGCAGTGTGCGCATCCGATCTCGCTGCTCAGATACAGGCATAGTGAGTGCTGTCGCCAATGCATAGGCGCACAATTCAGCATCGTATGGATTTACAACCAGTGCCTCAGCGAGTTCTCTAGAGGCGCCAGCGAACATGCTTAGAATCAATACTCCTTGTTCGTCTTCCCGTGCCGCAACAAACTCTTTTGCCACTAAATTCATTCCATCATGCAGGCTTGTAACCATACACAGGTCGGCAGCGCGCATATGGGCAAAAACATCTAGTGGATCGTGATGGGACTCTACCAATATAATTGGATAATAGCCTGGCCTGCCGAAGCGACTATTAATCTCCTCAACAACCAACCTCAAGTCATCGGCGAATCGATGATAGGCAGTAATGTTCGAACGCGATGGTGCCGCAATTTGAATAAAAACAAATTCCCCAATCCACTGCGGAAAGAGCTCCAAAAAGCGCTCTACGGCTCGAAAACGTTCAATAAGCCCTTTGGTGTAGTCTAAGCGATCCACACCAATGCCAATCTTCACGTTATTTTTCAGGCCATACTTTAACTTGATCGTCCTTCGGCATTCCGCACCATCGGAGACATCTGCCATCCTCTCCGGAGGCCACTCGATAGATATGGGATACGGCCTCACCTCAGTCACCTCACCCCGATACGAAATCGAATCAACCTCTCGATCAACGCGGGACTCTAGGTATCGGTCACAACTCTCCATGAAATTATTGCAGTGGAACTGTGTATGAAATCCAATGATCGAACTCCCGAGTAATCCCTCAAGGATTTCCTGCCGCCAAGGACAAATGCCAAAGGACTCCGCATTTGGCCATGGAATATGCCAGAACGTGATAATGGTCGCCCTGGGTAACCGCTCTCTGATCAGCCTAGGTACCATCGAAAAATGGTAATCCTGCACAAGAATGACTGGATCTTCAGTTTTTGAGTCCTTAATTGCGGCCTCAGCAAATTTCTTATTCACTGCTACATACTGTGCCCAATCCGACTGGCGAAAAATTGGGCGTGTATGAGCTATGTGACACAACGGCCAAATACCCTCATTGGCGAGGCCGTAATAATATCCATGCTCCTCCTCGGCGGTTAGCCAGACTCGGTGAATATCATACTGAGGACGACCCGGCGGCACGGCTATGCGGTCTTGGTCGTCAACAACCTCACCATCGGCAGTTCCGTTTCCGTGGGCAATCCACACACCCGAACACGCTTTCAAAATGGGTTCTAGGGCCGTAACAAGACCGCTGGCTGGCGATTGAACCTCTATCTTGTCGCCACTTCTGTTGTGGATATACGGTTGCCGATTTGATAAAACAAGAATCTCATCCTCTGACAATTTCTCTGTCAAAATGCTTCTAAGTGCTTGAGCGTCCCACTCACCAACGGGACCAATTGCTCCCGTGTTCGCTGATTCAAGATCGCGAACTAAACCCTTTAAATCCTTAAGGATTGGTAGAAAATCACGATTTTCATTTATACTCTCAGGCCTGCCTTGAGTGTTACGAACACCACCAACCAACTGGCGTACTGATTTGACCCATGAAGCCCTACTCCATCTAGCGACCAATATTGTAATCGCTGATGTCACTAGGCCCATGAACAGAAAAAGAAGAAACAAGTAAAACTTTGTATCCTCACTGCGCCGCGAGGCAAAACTTAAATCATGGAGCAAAAGGACGCGAATTCTCCGTCCTGTATCGCCTGGGCTTGAGCTATTAACATTTGCGTAGGTGTTAACTGGTTTATCATCAATGACTGTCTCAAAGGTAGCAACGTGCACATCGCCATTTGGCAAATGATACGTGTTCCCCGCAACCAGTTGAGAATTACCCAACCCACTACAGCCCAACTGACTTGGAAACAAATCAGTCTGAATTAGTATCTCTCCAGAATCTTCGCAGAGAGCGATTGCCAATAGGCGCTCATCTTGAGTCACTTTTGTGAGGATCTTCTTTATCTTTAGTCGACTGGAGGGCGTTGAGTCGGCCAATAGGACTGACAGCGGCTCATCCAATACATTCGAAATTAATCTGGCACGGATATCGAGATCACGGGTAAACCATTTAGTAATCAAACGGTCTACAAATGGAGCCGCTGCTACGAGAATACAACCTAGCACCAATGCTAGCGGCAAAAGGAACCTGAGCAAGAACTTCACCTTCCACCCCGCCAATTATTTTGATATCAAAATAATAACAGCCCCTAGGGAGGATTATGTATAATTTCGGTCTGATAGGCAACTGCCAGGTCTCAGCACTTGTTGAACGGGATGGCACTATCAACTGGCTTTGTATGCCCCGTCTGGATAGCCCCCCGATCTTTGGTAGGCTGCTCGATACCAAGGCTGGATACCTTGAGTCGAAGCCCCAGTCTTTTGATGCCAGTCGGCAAGCCTACTTGAAAAACACCAACATCTTGGTGACTGAATTCGATCACCATCAAAAGCCCGTAATCAAGATCAAAGACTTTTGCCCTCGATTCGAGCAGCATGGACGCATGTACAGGCCCGCTTCTGTTTTTCGAATCATCGAGCCTTTAGAGACTGGAATTCGCATCAATGTGAAATGCAACCCCATCGATGGCTGGAATAAAACTCAGCTTCAGCCACTCCGAGGCAATAGCCACATACGTTACGAAATGACGACTGGACAATTGCGAGTGGTGACCAATATTCCTTTAACTTATCTACTTTCAGGCGAGTCCTTTTTGCTCCAGGAGACCGCCTATTTAGCGATTCTATGGGATATGCCTCTGGAGGCGGATCTTAAGCAGGTTTCCCAAGACTTTTGTACGCGGACTGAGCACTACTGGCGCACCTGGGTCAAGCACTGCTCGATTCCCACGCTTTTTCAGGAAGAAGTGATCAGATCGGCTCTCACACTCAAACTTCATTGTTACGAGGACACCGGGGCTATCATTGCAGCTACGACCACAAGTTTGCCCGAAAAAAGGGGAGGCGTCCGCAATTGGGACTACAGGCTTTGCTGGATAAGAGACGCTGCATTTACATTAAATGCGCTTCATCAACTGGGTCATTTTGACGAGATGGAGCGTTTTCTCCAGTTTATTCTGAATATAGTGAACTTCAATGACAACTTGCTGCCAGTTTATTCCATCGATCAGAAGATACCGCTGCCTGAGGTGGAACACAGGCAGTGGACAGGTTATCTAAATTCAAGTCCGGTGAGAACCAACAATGCTGCCGCTGCTCAGGTTCAAAATGATGTATACGGTGAGTTGATACTTAGTTTAGCGCCAATATTTCTTGACGAGCGATTCCATCACTTACGCTCGACTCAATTGGACAGAACTATGCATTGGCTTGCCAGTAAATGCGTCGACGTTGTCGGCAAAAAAGACGCTGGTCTATGGGAAATGCGCGGTATCCAACTGGAGCATTCATTCACAAATTTAATGAGCTGGGCGGGACTAGATCGCTGGCTAAACCTGGCTACATCTCGCAAAATAAATGCGCCGTCAACAGAACTCATTTCGACCGCTAACTTGGCTCGGGATCGCGCGGTAGGCAGGATACGTGCGGCAGTAGTGGATGGAAGTGTGCGCAACAGCCCTAGTGACCCAAGCCTAGATGCGTCTATGCTTCTGATGGCACCGTTAAGGTTTCCGGATCCGAATCTCACATTTTCGACCTTAAAGGCGATTGCAGAGGGCTTGCAGGTCCGGGACGGTTCAGGTGAAGCGGACCGGTATTTACTGTACCGCTATCGGCGGCAAGATGACTTTGGCGCACCGGAGGATCCGTTTGTCGTCTGTTCTTTCTGGATGGCTCATGCATATGCTTTAGCTAGTCAGCAGCAATTGAGTCGAGAAATAATAAAATCAACGTTGAAATGCGCAACGAATCTAGGTTTATTTGCGGAACATTTCGAATCAAAGACAGGATTTCAACTAGGTAATTTCCCTCAAACCTATTCACACGTTGGTCTTATCAACGCTGCATTTGCGGCTAGCCCTGGCTGGTATGAGACGCTATGAAATGGTCGTGAGGGCAACGGTACTCTATTGAAATGTCGACCATCTCTTCCATTCTTGAGACAATCCTACTGCAAATAGGCTTAGGCATGGCGCGCGTGACTAGCCTAATCAATCTCGCACGCCAAATATTTTTTCGGCAGGGCTTAGTTCGCACCCCTCATCAACGAATGATTTTTAGCGATGTAGTAAAAACATTAAAATTGGCTCGAGTTAATGTCTTGCATATGCATCGTTTTGTTATTTTACAAATCATGTTTAGCCAAAATACAGTTAGGTTTTACCTAACTCTAAATCTCATGTGTTTGACCTGATTTGGCGTTTCATGGACTATGAGTTAATAGAACAGGCTTATGCAATTGTTTGGGGGGAGAAGAAGATGTTTTTGAGAAGTTCGAAGTTTCTGGGACTGAGTCTAATGTTGGGTTTTTCTGTGGGTTGCGTGGGTACATCTAAGGACTGCGGACAAAAAGAAGGCATTTCCCCTCCAGTGACAAAATCACGGGTCGCAGGAGCTTCTAAAGATTCAGGTAACGACCTCAAGGCTGAAGCTCCTAAGGCTGAAGCTCCTAAGGCTGAAGCTCCTGAGGCTGAAGCTCCTAAGGCTGAAGCTCCTAAGGCTGAAGCTCCTAAGGCTGAAGCTCCTAAGGCTGAAGTAGAAAAAACAAAAGGCAAGTCCAAGAAAAAAAATGCCCCTAGTAGCACGGAAGCCAAGAATAAGACCAAAGAGGCAATAAAGGTCGAAACCTCAAAGCCGACAGAATCGGCAAAACAACCAACGGGGGAATCATCGCCAGCTGACACAAAAACCACCGAACCTGTCAAATAACAGAATGCAGCAACAAGCTACGCGAATAAACTGACTACAGTGGTCACTCGGTATGGCAACGATACCGAGGCATCTCCTGTCCGGGGAGGGATCCGACTTTTCGACACTACGTCTGACCTCTGGGACAAAGGTATAGGTCGTGCGGGTTCCTCCCTATTTCAATCGGTCATAGAAAACTTACCTTAGTGAAACGGTGATCAAAGTGACTCTTGCAAATTTGAAGACCATAGATCTTTCTCCCCAAAGTTCAGACTTTGCCACTGATGTGCTCGCGGGACTCGAACGAGAACAGAAGTCAATTTCTCCAAAGTATTTCTATGATCGAAGAGGATCCGAGATATTTGATCAGATTTGTCAATTGGATGAGTACTATGTCACGCGAACTGAGATGTCGATCATTAGATCACTTTCATCACGCATTGATGCCAATCAAAGCCCTTTACTAGTGGTAGAGTTGGGTGGTGCTTCCAGTTATAAGTTTCGAAATCTTTTGCAAGTTTTACCTGAGATAAGTGCATATATGCCCATCGATATCTCCCGCGATGCACTTTTTGAAGATGCTTTTGCTTTGGCAAGAGACTTTCCGAACATTGATGTTACGGCTGTATGCGCCGATTATTTGCAGATTGAGAGTCTCTCCGCGTTTTATCCAGACCACAATTACACCCCTATGGTCTTTTTTCCTGGATCGACGATTGGGAATTTATCGGAAGCGGAGGCCCTGCAAGTTATAAATTTCTGTCAAAAAATATTAGGTGGGCGTGGATACCTTTTGCTTGGTTGCGATTTGGTAAAACCTGAGTCAATTTTAATTCCGGCCTATGCTGATAAAAATGGTGTGACTGCTAATTTCAATAAAAACTTGCTCCACCGAATTAATAATGAATTGGGTGGTGATTTTGATTTAAATAAATTTAGGCATGTAGTTAGATACAATCAGATGCATTCTAGAATTGAAATGCATTTAGTGAGTACCACCCGTCAGACGGTCACGGTCAAAGATCGCATGTTCACTTTGGCTGCAGGTGAAAGCATCCATACAGAAAATTCTCGCAAGTTCACGAAAGATGCACTTCAGAGATATGCTGATGCATGTGGTTTTTCAATCGATCAATGGTGGCTCGATGAACGCAAATACTATGCTCTAGCGTTACTTCGGACTGGAGACCCACATTGGCGTTTTCAAATGAATCCCTAGCGCCCAAGAATAAAGTTACTAATCACGTTGCTGGATCATCGCGTTACCTAATTTAGAACTTTACCTCGGATATGCCCAATCTAACCCAACTAAACCGACCCTGTGATTTCGCACACTTTTCCAGACTAAAGAGCCGAACTACAGCAAATGCGTTTCTCTGATACTGCAATAGGCAGGACCCGCCACGGCCAAGTGACTGGGACGATCGGAGTCCCTATTACAGCAGGAATTGAGAGCTATAAATCGGTAGCGAAGAAACATCGGTAGTAGTTCAGATTTACATCCATTGACATTATGGCTAGATTAGGATTTACCTAATTCGATTTCCATTGAAAGACTAATTGCAACGAAAAGAAGCCTAACAGCATGAACCTCAAAGATGTAAACTGGAACCAGTTTTATTGCTTTTATGAGGTTGGCAAGTCACTTTCTATGAGTCAAGCAGCGAAGCGCCTTGGCGTGTCAGTTCCAACCATTAGCGAGCAGATCAAAAGCCTGGAATCTTTACTAGGACTCAATTTGTTTATTCGCCAGCATCGATCTCTCGGTCTTACAGATGATGGTTTTGCTCTTTTTGAGCATGCAAAAACTATTTTTAGTGCTGGCCACAAAATGTTGGAGATGATGACACCACATCAACTAGGCGGCCAGACGGTCAAAGTTGGCATGCCAGAAACTAGTCTGTTGGTTGGTATGAATTTTGTCTGCGATTACTGGGATACGTTCGCCCCCTTTGGGATAGTCACCACAATCCGCGAAGTGCTTTCAAGTCGACTTTTAGAGCGACTCATTTGCAACGAAATCGACTGGGCGATTTTGCTATCCTCACCAGAGATCCCCGGCATCGAATATGCTGAAATTGGTGAGTTCGAAATCGCATTCTCCTGCGCAAAATCGATTTACAAAAAATTTCGCGATCCGCTCAAAATTCTGAGAGTGCTGCCGTTAGTACGGACCAATTGGGATTTAGAGATTAATAACGCTGTCGTTAGCCGGCTCCAGCAAGCTGGAATCTATTCGCGGGAGGTTGTAAACACCGATCATCGGGAATTTTGCTTGAATTTGATCAGACGAGGTCGCGCTATTGGTACGCTTTCAACTCAGACTATTGATCTTCCCCAAAATCGGGAAAGCATAATCGGATTCCACGTGGGAGATCCGATAAAAATCAAGTTATTAGTCGCTTGGAATAAAGCCCAAAAAAGATCTATCGTAGTTAAAAAATTGAAAGAGCTGATCCAAAATAATCGGCAATTTACTGTACCTGATCCTGAACTCCAAATTAAGGTCTCCGAAGTTCCAGATGATTGGCTTGTTTTGTGATGACTGCGAGATGGCATGCACTTTGATGACGTACAGATAAATACCTTAACGCTGGTGACATTCATACAGCGGTTTAACTCACTGAACTGCCGATTGTCTATCAAGTCGGTGTTTGAAGTGGCCCCATATCACCGGACACTCTGTATAATGACTCATCATTCTACGGAGGTTTCAGAATGGGACGGAAGAAGGTTAGAAAGAGCTATCCTCTAGAGTTTAAGAAGAAGGCTGTCGCCATGTCCCAGAAAGAGGGCATCACGGTAGGCGAGGTGGCGGATGAGCTTGGGATTTCCCCGCAGTATCTGTCCAAGTGGCGCTCGGAGTTGATGGAGGATGGTGAGCTGGAAAACGCAGAGAAGCGACTAGACGCCCTGGACGAGAATCGTCGCCTGCGGGAAGAAGTGAAGCAGCTCAGGGTTGAGAACGAGATATTAAAAAACGCTCCACAAGCGCGCTGCGCCTTCCTGTGATTGTAAAAACTTAGTCGCATTGCTAGTATCTGCTGCGCAGGGAGGAGTGACCGTCCGCCTTTTGGTGGCCTT